>JAPONU010000162.1 GCA_026713745.1 bacterium | reverse complement strand
GTCAGCTGCGGTTGAGGATGAAGTCGATCTCGATGTCGGGGCGGAGGTGCTCGTCGGGACCGAGGAACATGATGCCCGTGTTGCCGTTGCGCTGGCGCGACGGGATGAGTGTGATCGGCGGCGGGTCGTCGATGCCGCCCTCGGCCATGATGCGGTTCCAGGCCCGCTCGAAGCCGCGGTAGTCGCGCTGGGCGTGCACCAGGAAGATGTGGGCGTCCACCACGTCGCGCAGCTCGAAGCCGTTGGCGTCGATCTGGCTCTGGATGAGGCGCATCGTGGTCTCGGTCTGCATCTCGATGTCACTGAAGTAGTGCCGCAGCTTGGACGGGCCGGTTCCCACCACGCCGGTCAGGAAGTCCGGCACGGGCACCTGGCCGGCCAGGAACAACCAGTCGTCGCCGACGGCTATGCCGGGGGTGAAGTTCACCTTGCGCACCAGCACGGGGTGCCAGCTGATGCCCTTGCGGGTCTCGACGATCTCCATCGACTCGTCGGGCATCACGGCGAGCAGGTTGGCCACGAAGACCGCCCGCTCCACGAGCAGGTCGATTGCCGCCATCGAGGCCCGGGTGGGCGGGCGCGGCATGTAGCGGGCCCACACCGCGTCGACATCGGGGAAGGTGCCCAGGTCGGGCTCGTAGAGGTGGGCCTTGATGACGTTGGCCACCTCGGTGCCCGCCGCCTGCATCACCTTCTGCAGGTTGGCGAACACGTACTCCGCCTGGTCGGTGGCGTCGTTGGCGTAGTACGGGAAGGCGGGAAGGTTCCTGCCCACGCCCAGGGGGATGCCGGTCTCGTAGTCGCATGCCGGGAGCGCCGAGGGATACACCCAGTGGCCCCCCTTGACGGCCTGCGGGACGTGCTCGTAGGGCATCGGGTCGGGGGCCTCGTCGGTGTGGATGGTCTCGCGCTGCGCCGACGACCCGCCGTTGAGCGCCACGGCGTTCAGCGTCACGAGGGTGCCGGGCACGACCTGGTCGTCGCCGACGACGATGGTGGTGCGAGCCGGCGGCGAGTCGCCGAACGCGTCGATCCACGCCAACTTGAACTCATGAAAGTCGGCTGTCGCAGCCAGCTGCACCTCAACCCGCAGGACCCGATCCATGGAACTGCCGTCGGCCTCCACCCGCCGGGCCAACTCGCCGAGGATCACTGAGGACTGGGTGTAGACGTCGGAGTCGCCCATATGGGGAGAGGTGGAGGCCGACTGCACGGCGCGGCCGTCGGCGTCGACGGGGAAGATCGTCGACACATAGAGAAGGTCGCCCGCTCTCCTCGTCGTCCGGCCGGGAAGCAGGTGCTTGGGATCGGTCATTTCGTTGGTCTCCTCGTGTCGGTCCCGGCCGCCAGCCCTCCCGGCCCCCGGGCAGAAAAATGTCAACAGGATCGTAGACGATTCAACACTGCTTATCATGGGGCCGTCCGACCGGAGGCAACTCGCACCAAGGTGTCGCCGCTGGTCAGAGCCACCCCCGCAGCGAGGAGGACCGGAGATGCCCTACGTCGTACGCAAGATTCCCTTCGAGAACGTCCAGGACACGTCTGGGCTGGAGGCGGCCATCGCCGACGGTGACTTCGCCGCGGATGAGATCGTGGCCCTCATCGGAAAGGTGGAGGGCAACGGGGGCGTCAACGACTTCTCCCGGGTGCTGGCAGACCGGGTGCTGCGAGACTTCCTCGTCGAGCACGCCGGCAAGACCCGCGCCGAGGCGCTGGGTGTGCCAATCGCCTGGTCAGGCGGCTGCGACGGGGTGATCTCCCCGCACATGACGGTGTTCGCCAAGGTGGACGGCCCCGCCGAGCCCGCCGACGAGAAGCGCCTGGCGGTGGGCTTCGCCGTCTCCGAGCCGATCCTGCCCGAGGAGATCGGTCGGTTGGAGATGGTGGACAAGGTCGCCGTCGGCGTCCGCAAGGCCATGGAGGCCGCCGGCATCAGCGACAGCGCCGATGTGCACTTCGTGCAGACCAAAACCCCGCTGCTGACCGCCGAGCGCATCCTGGACGCCCACTCGCGGGGCAAGACGGTGGCCCTCACCGACACTATGGAGTCGATGGCGGTCTCCAACGCCACCTCGGCCCTCGGCATCGCCACCGCACTGGGGGAGATCCCCCGGCCCCGACCCGAGCAGATCGCCCACGACCTGTCGGTGTACTCCTCGGTGGCTTCCTGCTCCTCGGGTGTCGAGCAGGTGGAGGCCCAGATCGTCGTGGTCGGCAACCGGCTCGGGGTGGGCGGGCGCTACCGCATCGGCCACTCGGTGATGGACGACGCCCTGGACTTCGACGGCATCTACGACGCCATCCGCTCGGCGGGCCTGGAATTGCCGGACCGCCCGCGCGCCGAGGACCTCGACGGCAAGGTCGTCAATTGCTTCATCAAGTGCGAGGCCGACCCCACGGGGCGGCTGCGGGGCCGGCGCCAGGTGGCGCTCAACGACTCCGACGTGCACCACACCCACCACACCAAGGGCGCGGTGGGCGGCGTGGCCGCCGCGGCCATCGGCGACCCCGCCGTGTTCGTGTCGGTGGCGGGCCTGCAGCAGGGCCCGGCGGGCGGCGGCTCGGTGGCCGCCATCGTGGACCTGGGTTCGTGAGCCGCCTGCGCGGCCTGCGCCCCGAGGAACTCAACGAATCCCAGCGAGACCTCTACGACTCCGTCGCCGGCGGCGACCGGGCGAAGGACGCCTCGTTCCGCCTGACCGAGGCCGACGGAAGCCTCGTCGGGCCGTTCAACACCCTCCTGCTGAGCCCTGTGGTGGGCGACGCGGTGCAGTCTGTGGGTTCGGCCATCCGCTTCGGCTGCGGGCTGAGTTCGCTGGTGCGGGAGGTGGCGATCCTGTCGGTGGCTGCGCATCGCCGCTCGCCCTTCGAGTGGTGGGCACACGAGCCGATCGGGCGCCAGGCAGGCCTGAACGACGCGCAGACCGCGGCGCTCCACGCCGGCGACACACCCGACTTCGACGACGAGACCGCCAGCGCCACGTACGCCTTCTGCCAAGCCCTGATCGCCGGAGGCCGGCCCGACGACGCCAGCTACGAGGCTGCCCGAGACGCTCTCGGCCTCGACGGCGTCATGGAACTCGTGACGCTCGTCGGCTACTACACCCTCCTGGCACAGTTGATGGAAACCTTCGACGTGGGCGTACCCAGCGGCGAGCCCTCACCGTTCTAGACCCCGGCGGTGCCGAACGGGCCGTTTCAGGGAACAGCTCCGAGGCGGAAGTCCGCCCCGGCGATGGCACCGGCCGTCCCCAGCCGGATTGCTATACCTGGCGCAGCGCTCGCAGCCGCGACGAGGTGTTCCCGAAGCTCGATCTCGACCACGTTGGCGAGGGCAGCAGGCTCGGTCGGGAGCGGCAGTAGATGACCCCGCTCCAATAGCCGAGCCTTCAGGTCGGCCGGGCCGTCGGCTTCAAGCGGCCACTGCTCGCTCGCTCCGCGTTCACGGAATAGACCAACGGCCGACTGTTCCCACCCGTCAATCTGCTCTCGAACCCACTCGAGCGGTGAAGTCATTCAACGCCACCGCGGCTGGACGAACCCGCCGATGCGCGCCCGACCGATCGATCCACCGCGAGCAGGCGACTGCCGACGGCCTCGGCGACCCGGCACGCGAGGAGTGGCGGGACCGCGTTGCCTAGTTGGGACTGGACCGAGGACCGCTTGCCGACAAAGGCGTAGTCGTCGGGGAACGTGAACAACCGGCGCAACTCCGGAATGCGGAGCCGCCGGTTCTCCCAGTGGAACGGTCCCACGTTGGGCCCAGGCTGAGCCTGGATCGTCGGCGATGGCCGATCGGGATCCAGCTTCAGCAGGAACGACCAGTACCGGGAACGCCACTCGAAAATCGGATCGGGATGACCGCGCCGAGCGGTGAAGTGCAGATAGTTGTCCCCTGGAGGAACCTCCGGGAGCAGGTGACCCCACTTCCCCCGCACCACCTCCTCCGGTTCCGGCTCGGTGAGGAGGCCGGCGAGGGCTTCGCCGGTGGTGATGTGCGGGAGCGGGCCCCCGCCGGTGCGGCGTCGTTCCCAGGAACCGTGATGCCCGGGGTCCGGAAACTCCGGCAGCGCGTCGCCCTTGCGAGCGCCGACGACGAAGAGTCGCGGGCGCAGCTGCGGCACGCCGTAGTCCGCGGCGTTGAGAACCTCCCAGCGGTAGCAGTAGCCGGCCGCTTCGATCCCCTTCAGCAAGCCCGAGAATGCAGGACCGCTCGCCCTGTTGCGGAACGTGAGGGCGTAGACGTTCTCGCAGATGAAGTACCGGGGACGGGCCGCGGCCAAGACCGTCGTGAAGGCCTGCAAGAGGCCGGCGGCGGGGTCGGCCCCGTTCCGCTTCCAGTCAAGCCAGAACCCCGACTTCGAGAACGCCACGCAGGGCGGTCCACCGATCAGCAGGTCTGGACTCTCGCCACGACCGAATCCGCCGGCACGCAGAATGTCTGCGGTCGTGGTACCGCGGCTGTCGCCGACGGCCAAGGGCGCCAGGTCAGCACGCAGCACCTCGCGCAAGCCTCGAAAGTGCACCGAGGCGTTTTTCTCCATGGTGTCGGCGGCGTCATGGTCCCACTCAACTGCGACCGACACCGAGAAGCCAGCCTGCTCAGCGCCCAAGTCCAACCCGCCTGCGCCCGAGAACAGCGAGACCGCAGCGCCGAGTTCCACGTCGTCAGTCTTGCTCAGGCTCAATGGCCGAACGCGCATCCTCGGCCCGGTCCCGAAGTCGAGTTCGAGTTGCCTCTCGTCTCTGCTTCGCGCATCGCAGCGACCGCTCATGACCGCGAGAATGAACGCAGGGTGAGACAGTGGCAGAGGAGGTCGACCCGTCAGGGAGACGCATCCGGCCGGACCTGTTGTTGAGCCGGCCCGCGAACGACCCGTCCGGCTCGATCCGCCCGCACGTTCTGCAGGCCTCCAACCTACGGTGATTACAAGGACACCGCGGGCCGGCGGCGCACTGGTGAGACGACGAGGACACGACTCACGGTCCGCCTCCGGCAGCCCACAGACTGCTCGGAGCGTGTTCACTTTCGAGCCGGCTCCGGTCGAGCCGCGGAATCGGATACCGTCGCATCGTGCTGATCGAGCCGTTCGAGATCGCCATTCCCGACGAGGTCTTGGAGGACCTGAAGGATCGCCTGCGCCGCACCCGCTGGCCGGACGCGGAGACGGTGGACGACTGGTCGCAGGGAGTCCCCCTTGCCTACGCGCGGGAGGTCTGCAGCTACTGGGCCGACGGGTACGACTGGCGGGCCCGCGAGCGGGCCCTCAACCGGTTCGAGCAGTTCATCGCCCACCTCGGCGAGATGGACGTGCACTTCATCCATGCCCGCTCGCCGGAGCGAGACGCCATCCCGATCGTGATCACCCACGGGTGGCCGGGGTCGGTGGTGGAGTTCGGCAAGGTGATCGGTCCGCTGGCCGACCCGGTGGCCCACGGTGGCTCGGCGGCCGACGCCTTCCACGTGGTGTGCCCGTCGCTGCCCGGCTTCGGCTTCAGCGGCAAGCCGACCCGCACGGGCTGGGACGTCGACCGGATCGCCGACTGCTGGGCCGAGTTGATGGCCGGACTGGGCTACAACCGCTACGGCGCCCAGGGAGGCGACTGGGGTTCGGGGGTCAGCATCGCCATCGGCACCCGCCATCCCACCCACTGCCTGGGCATCCACCTCAACATGGTGATGCGCACGCACATGGCGATCCCCAACGTGTACGCGGAGAACCCCGATTGGACCGCCGAGGAGCAGGATGCCGTGGAGAGGCTGAGGTACTTCGTGCAGTGGGGTACGGCCTACAACCGCCAGCACTCCACCCGGCCCCAGACGCTGGGCTACGGGCTGACCGACTCCCCGGCGGGCCAGGCGGCCTGGGTCCTGGAGAAGTTCAGGGAGTGGACGGACTGCGACGGGCATCCCGAGAACGCGCTGAGTCGTGACGAGTTGCTCGACAACGTCATGCTCTACTGGCTGAACGCCGGCGCCACGTCTTCAGCGCGCCTGTACTGGGAGACGTTCAGGCCGATCGCCGGAGGATCCGCGGCAGAAGCGGCGCCGGTAACGGTGCCCACCGGCGTGGCGAAGTTCCCCGCCGAGATCGTCCCGCCGGTGCGCTCCTGGTGCGAGCCGTTCTTCGAAGATCTCCGGCACTGGACCGTGATGCCTCGAGGCGGCCACTTCGCCGCCTTCGAGCAGCCGGAGTTGTTCGTCGACGACGTCCGGGCGTTCTTCCGCGAACTGCGGTAGGCAACGCCCCGCAGGCGCGGGACGCCTACGGGGCGTACTTGTAGACGGCGTTGGCCCGGGTGGCTGCCGGGTCGGTGGCGTCGAGGTGCAGCACGACGACGAGCCGTCGCACGCCGCAGTCACCGAACTCGTCGCAGCTGATCGACCCGATGATCCCCCCGTACCCCGAGAGGCCGTCGAGATACTCCCGCACGCCCGCCCGGTCGATGCGGAGCGCGTCGTCGTCGCGGAAGGACGCCGCCTCGATCGCCTCGAGCAGCAGGGTGGTTGCGTCGTAGGCGTGTCCCCAGAACGCGGCCTCCGGGGGCGTGCCGTAGGCCTCCTCGTAGGCGGCGAGGAGGTCAGCGGCGTGCAGCCCCGTGCTCTGGTTCTCGTTGCGGCCGAAGTCGAGGTCCGGCCCGGAGAAGAACATTCCCTCGGCCTCGGGCATCCGCAGGAACGCGTCGGAGAGCGAACTGTCACCGGCGATCCGCAGCACGCCCTCGAGGCCGGCGACCTCGGGCAGTTGCTGCACGATGGCGGCGCCCACCGTGCGGAAGACGGGTAAGAAAAGCGCCTCCGGCGCACCGGCGGCGAGGTCGGTGAGCGTCGGCACGAGGTGGGTCTCGTCGCGGGGCACCACACCGACGCCGGTGATCGAACCGCCGAGTTCCTCGAAGGCGTCGACGAACGCCTCCGCAAGGCTCTGGGTGTAGGCGTCGCCGTTGTGGATGGCGGCCACCGCCCCGAGGCCCTTCTCGTCACGCAGGAACCGCGCCACCGCTCTTCCCTGGTACAGATCGTTGTCGGAGGTGCGGTAGTAGCCCGCGTGGTGGTCCGCGGCGGCGTTACCGGCCAGGTCGGACGTGAGCCGGGGCGAGGTGTTCGACGGCGAGATCATCACCATGCCCGCGCCCCCGATCAGTGGAGCCGCGGTCACCGCGGCCGCCGAGCAGGTGGTGCCCACCACACCGACCACGGCGCTGTCGGCGGCAATCGCCCGACCGGCCGCCTCGCCGCCCTCCGGCGAGCAGCCGTCGTCGATGGGCGCGCCGAGTTCCACGTCGAACCCGTGGATCGGCCCGTAGTCGGCGACGGCGAGCCGCACGACCTTCTCGCTCGTCGGACCGGAACCCGACTCGCCCTCCAGCTCGAGCACCGACCGTATCTGGATGGCTTGGCCCGGAGCCACCTCGACGACACCGAGCGACCCGTCCCCGAGCGACCCGCCGCCGGTCTCCTCGCCGCCGGAATCGTCGCCGCACGCCGCCGCCACCAGCGCCAGCACGACCGCGGCGACCGCCCCCGCACGCCGGCTGCGCCGAACGAGCCACCCGACCGTGACCATTGCATCTCTCCCCAAAGCCCGACGAACCGCCGCTCCCCTCCGGGGACGGCGTTCCGCGCACACTACCAACGGCCCATCGAGCGCGGGCGCCCGGCAGGAAAGCGCCGGAGCGGGCGGGTAGCGGGGGCAGGTGCGGCGCGGGCGGGCTATCGGTCGGCGCCGAGCGCCTTGCCGGTTTGGGGGTCGAAGAAGTGGACGCGGTCGCTGTCGACGGCGAGTTCGACGGTCTCTCCCGACCTCGGAGAGCGGCGGGGGTCGACGCGGGCGGTGAAGGTGGCGCCCTCCTCGTCTGCGAGCAGGGTCATCTCGTCGGTGCGCTCGGTGTCCGCCGCCGCCCGCGTCGCGTCGGTGTCGACGCGAGGAGCGTCGACGGTAAACACGAGGTAGGTCTCCGCGCCGAGTTCCTCCACCACCGACGGGGTGACCCGCATGCGGGGCAGGTCGTCGGTGGCATCATCGGAGTGCGCGAAATCCGTCGGGCGGATCCCCGCGATCACCGAACGCTCCTGGCCGCGCAACGGTGAGTCCTCGGGAAGAGGCATCCCCAGGCCCGGGAACACGACGCTGTCGCCTGCCACCGCGGCCTCCACGAAGTTCATGCTGGGCGAGCCGATGAAGGCACCGACGAACAGGTTCACGGGGTTGGCGAACAGTTGCTGCGGCGTGTCGCACTGTTGCAGCACCCCGTCACGCAGAACCGCCACCCGCTGGCCCAGGGTCATCGCCTCGGTCTGGTCGTGGGTCACGAACAGCGACGTGGTCTGCAGGCGGGCATGTAGGCGCACCAACTCCGAGCGCATCGCCACGCGCAGCTTGGCATCCAGGTTCGACAGCGGCTCGTCCATCAGGAACGCCGCCGGTTCGCGCACCATGGCCCGGCCCATCGCCACGCGCTGGCGCTGCCCGCCCGACAGCGCAGCCGGCTTGCGATCCAGTAGCTCACCCAAGCCGAGCGTGCGCGCCACGGCGTCCACCAACTCGGTGCGCTCGGCTTTGGGGATCTTGCGCATGCGCAACCCGAAACCGAGGTTCTCGCGAACCGACATGTGCGGATACAGGGCGTAGTTCTGGAACACCATGGCAATGTCCCGCTCCGGCGGCGCCAGGTGGGTGACGTCGCGGTCGCCGATGGTGATCGTCCCCTCGGTGACCTCCTCGAGACCGGCGATCATGCGCAGCATCGTGGACTTGCCACACCCCGACGGGCCGACAAGCACCATGAACTCGCCGTCGTCGATCTGCAACGACAGGTCGTCCACGGCGCGCACGCCGTTCGGGTACACCTTCGTGCAGTGATCAAGAGTGATTGCGCCCATGTCCGTCCCCGTCCCGCAGATCAGGTCCCTCGCCAGAATAGAGCCACGTCACCGAGGCCCGCCGCTCCGTTGCCTGGCCCACCGTTACCCACGCCCTCGACGTTCACGCCGTAGATCGGCTCGCCGCCGCTCAGCACCCTCGCCACTTCGGCGCCGACACGGTTCTGCAACAGGGCGAGGGATTCCAGCGACAGGAACGCGGTGTGCGGTGTGAGCACGGCGTCGGTGCAGGACAGGAGCGGCTCGTCGGGCGCCGGCGGTTCCTGTTCCAGGACGTCGAGGCCGGCTCCGCCGAGTCGACCGGTAGCCAGTTCGGCGTGCAGCGCCCGCTGGTCGATGACGCCGCCGCGGGAGGTGTTCACGATGAACGCGCCGTCACGCAGCAGGGCCAGTTGCTCGGCGCCGATGAGGTGCCGCGTGGACTGAACCAGCGGTACGTGCACACTGACCGCGTCGGCGGCGGCCAGGAGTTCGGCGAGTTCGCCGGTGCGCGCCACGCCCGCGGCCGCGAAGGCGGCGTCGTCGACGAGCGGGTCGTGGGCGACAACGGTCATCCCGAAGCCCTGGGCTCTGACCGCCACGGCGCGAGCCGCCCTCCCGAACCCCACCAGCCCCAGCGTGCAGGCCGCCAGACGGCGCATCGGCATGCCGTCGTTGTAGTCCCACCGCCCCGCCCGGATGTTCCGGTCGAAACGCACGATGCGCCGCATCGAGGCCAGGATCAGCGCCATGGCGTGATCGCCGAGCTCCTCGCTGCAGTAGTCGGGGGTATGCGTCACGTAGATCCCGGCGGCGGTGGCGGCGGCAATGTCCACCTGGTTCAGACCCGCGCCGTACTGGCAGATCACCTTGCAGCGCTCGAAGGTGCCGATGCGGGCCGCGTCGCACACGAAGTAGTCGGTCATCACCGCGACCGCCGTCCGGCACGCCTCCAACGCCTCGTCGTCCGCCGCGAAGCGCTTGTCGACGATGGTGCATCCCAGCGGCTCCAGGAACGACCGCTCAACCTCCAGGCTGGGGAAGGAGGCCCCGGCCACCACGACGGTGCCGCCGGCGGCCGCCGGCTCGGAGGCGAGATCCTCAGGCACCGGGCTCGTCCAATTCGAGACGCACGACGGTGACCGCGAACTCCTGCAACTCCTCGACCGCCACGATGGCCGAACCGTCGCCGTCGGGCAACCAGGAGACCGGGACCGCCTCGGGCGTCGCCGCTGCGGGATCGATGACCGAGGCCCCACGCAATGAGACGCTGGAGGGCAGTGCCACCTCCACCGGGATCTGCCGCATGGGCTGCTCGGTGTTGACCAGGGCGAACAGATACTCCCCCGGGCGGCGGCGCACGAACACCGGCTCGACGAATCGGGCCGGGCGGCCACGTGCCCGGACGTACACCATCGGCAAGCCGTACGGGGAGATGAACGACGACAGCCCCCGCTGCATGGACGTGAACTGTTCGCGGTCACGCAGGATCTCCGGCAGCGCCATCGCGTAGCGGAGGTCGATCTCGCCGGCGGCCACGCCGAAGGCGATGGCCGAGTAGGCGCGGTACGTGTAGACGGTGCCGGCACGGTGTCCCACCCACCAGTAGTCCAGGGCGCGCCGGATGGCCGCGGTCACGACCGGATCGGGGATGCTGCGCAGCGCCATCATCAGCCGGTAGCTGGAGGCCACCGTGTACACGTCCTCGATCTGCGGGACCAGATCGAGCTTGATGTAGGGCGGATCGCCGGGGCGCTCCAGCGTGGGGTCCACCTGGCTCAAGCAGTAGAGGAACTGACCGTCGCCCCGCTGGATGCCCCGCTCCAGACCCCAGCGCATCGCCGCCAGGCCGGCCTCGGCTCCCCTGCGGGCGTCGGGGTCGCCGGTGCGCTCGGCGTACATGGCCAGGAAGGCGGTGGCACCGGAGTGCGTGTTCAGGACGCATCGCTCGTCGGTGTATCCCAGTTCGTTGATGTAGCCGCCCCAGCGGTACCACCAGGCCCCCTCGGCAACCTCCACGTGGCCGTTCGCCGGGGGCGGCTTGGACACCCAGAAGTGCACCGCGCGCTCCGCGGCCTCACGGAAGCCCTCGTAGCCGGTGGCGTCGTGGGCGTCCAGCAGGAACATGCCCGAGATGTAGGTGTCGTACATGTGGTGGTGCTGGGGCGGCAGGTTGTAGAACTCGACGCCCTCGTACCACCCGCCGTGTTCGTTCTGCGTGTCAACCAGGGCGAACGCCTTCTTGATGCCGGAGTCGCGGTAGTGCTCCTTGCCGGTGAGGCGCCACAGCGAGAAGTCCTCGTTGCTCCAGGTGAAGCGGCGGCGGGCCAGCACGTTCAGGCCCAGCGGCCGCGTGATCAGCTGGTCGTAGGGCCGCTGCATGGCACCCTCGGTGATGGGCGGCCCGAGCCAACGGTCCTCGATCTCCCAGACCCGCTGCTCGGCGAACTCACCCTCGGGGATGTAGCGGACCTCGTCACGATGGTCGTAGCGCACCTCGTGACGCAGCCCGGCCCGGAATTCTTCGCTGTCGGCCTCCCCTCGCCGCAGGAAGACAGCTGACTCGAGGGTCTGGCCCGCGGTCATTTCCACGGGGAACGCCGAAACGACCGCGAGGGCGCCACCGTCGGCATGGGCGGCCAGCACGCTGTCGGCGAGCGTCCGGTGACCGTAGGCCCCGACGTCGTTCCACGAGGACAGCCACGGGTACTTCTTGACCGCCACGCCGATCACCGATGAGCCCCCGAGCAGTACACCCGAAGCGTCAGCGCGGTCCACTGCCGCGCCGGCGCCGCCGGACAGCGCAACGCTGGGCAACTCCACCCGTTCGACTCGAACCGGTGTCTCGGCGGTGAGGCTGACGTAGAGATGGAGGTTGCCGGTGGTGTGCGCGTCCCAGCAGAGGCGCGCCGCCACGCCGTCGCCGGCCAGGTGCTGCACGATGCGACCCATGAGCGGACTCCGGATGGGCATCTCGGTGCGCACGTGGCCCAGCCGGGAACCGTTCACCGACACGCCGATGTCGAGCGCCCCGAGCCCGTCGACTTCGATGCTCCCGTTCTCGGGGTCGAAGCTCAGACGACCGAAGCCTGAGGCGACCCTGAAAATCCTGGTCAATTGATCTTTCGCCACGAACGCTCCTCCCGTTCCGGAACCTCGACCCGTCTGCGCCCAGCCAGGCGCCTCAGAGGCCGCCGGCCACGGTCACTGCCTCACCGGTCATGCTCCTTGCGCCGTCCGAGCAGCAGAACAGGACGGCCGCGGCAACTTCGGCGGCTGTCACGCCCCGCTTGATGGGCTGGGCCTCAACGGAGTCGGCAAACACCTGCTCGACGGTTCGACCGTCGCCCGGCGACGTGCCGTCGAGTGCCGTCTCCCAGATCTCGGTCAGCACGTTGCCGGGGCAGACCGCGTTGACCGTGATGCCGTCGTCGGCGAACTCCAGGGCGGCGCCGCGGGTCAGCGCCAGCAGTGCGGCCTTGGAGGCCGAGTAGGCCACGAAACCCGGGCGCGGCGAGCGAGCCACCCACGAGGCGATGTTGACGATCCGCCCGCCCCCGGCGGCGGCCATGTGTGGTGCGACGGCCTGCATCGCAACCAGCGGGGCGCGCACGTTTACGGCGAACATGGCGTCCACCTCGTTGGCATAGGCCTCACGGATATGACCGGCGCGGTTCATGCCGGCGTTGTTCACGAGCACACCGATGCCCCCGAACCGTTCCGCGGCCTCGTTCACGAATCGATGCACACCGAGTGTGTCGGTCACGTCCAATTCCCATGCCGCGGCGCTCGCGCCCCCCTCACGGAGTTCGGCGGCGACCTGGGCGATTCCCGGTGAGCGGGCGCAGATCCCGAGCGCATAGCCGGCGCCTGCCAGCGCCTCGGCAATGGCGCGGCCGATGCCCCTGCTTGCGCCCGTGACGAGGGCGACCTCACCGAGGTGGTCAGTGCTCACGCTGCGTTGCCCGCCTCCGCCCGCATCCGGGCCCGCAGACGGCCGGTGGCGGCTTCGTCGACCGTCCCGTCGTCCGCGCAGACCACCCCGTACTCCTCGGCCGCCAACGCCGGGCTGATGAATCCCTGGCGGACGTCGATGGCCACCCGGTCGGTCTCGCGGGCCAGCGGATCGCCATACCCGCCGCCGCCGGAGGTCACGGTGCGGATGCGGTCACCGGCGGCCAGGCGCACGTCGGAGAACTTGCCGTTGCAGGCCACGCCGAACGCCTCGGTGAATGTCGTCCAGTCCTCATCGCTGCTGCGCTGCACCAGCATGGCCGCTGTCTTGCCGGGCTCACCGTCGAACAGACCCCACGGGCGGGTCTTCTCCTTCTCGATGAAGCACGACACCCGCAGGTAGTCGCCCAGTACCCTGAATTGGCGGAAGTAGCCGAAGCCGCCACGGTTACGGCCCGCACCGGCCGATCCCTCGTGGATGGCAAGGGCTTCGTGCATGATCGGGTAGCGGGTCTCCAGGATCTCCACGGGCTGAAGGGCGCAGTTGCCATTGGGGATGCACAGGGCGTTGTTGCCGTCCTTGTTGGCACGCCCTCCCCAACCGCATCCCTCGTTGGTGAGGTTGGCGAAGATCTCCCCGGTGTCGGGGTGGTGCCCGCCGATTCCGACCAGCGCCGAGGTGCCGCCGTCGTGCGCCGACACCCTGTCGGGCAGGGCGTCGGCCAGCGCCCCGTAGATGGCCATCACGAGGTGCGGGTGTATCTCGGAGTTGCCGCCCACGCTGGCGCCGGGGTAGGCCACGTTCACAATCGTCCCGTACGGGGCGATGATCCGCACCGGCCGGAAGCATCCGTGGTTCGACGGGATGGAGTGGTCTGTGAGGTGCAGGAGGGCGTTGTAGGTGGCCGAGGCGGTGACGCCGTAGGTGCAGTTCACCGGCCCCAGCCGCTGCTCCCCGCTGCCGGTGTAGTCCACGGTCATGCGGTCGCCGTCGATGGTGACCCGCACCTGCAGCAGCGACTCTTCCTCGGTCACGCCGTCGTTGTCGATGACGACATCGGAGAAGTCGTAGGTCCCGTCGGGCATCTCGGAGATCTCGGCTCGCATCCGGCGCTCGGAGTAGTCCTTGATGGCCTCACCCAGAACCCTGAACCGCTCCGGACCGTGCCGGTCCACCAGTTCCTGCACTCGCCGCTCCCCTACGTACAGCGACCCGATCATCGACTTCAGGTCGCCGTAGGACATCCGCGGGGTGCGGACGTTGGCCATGATGATGTTCCAGATCGCCTCGACGTCCTCGCCGCCCTCCACGATCTTCAGCGGCGGGATGCGCAGCCCCTCCTGGAAGACCTCGGTGGCATCGCCGGCGAATCCGCCGGGCACCTTGCCGCCCACCTCGGTCATGTGCCCGATGCAGGAGACGAACCCCACGAGTTCATCGTCGTAGAAGACGGGCTTGATGACGCAGTACTCGGGCAGGTGGCAGCCACCCCGGAACGGGTCGTTGTGGAAGATCACGTCCTCGGGGTTGAAGTTCTCGGTACCGATCTCGTTGATCGTCCACTCGACGACGAAGAGGATGGCACCGAGCTGTGCAGGACAGAACTCGGCCTGCGCGATCATCTCGCCGCCGGCGTCGAAGATGGCGCAGGAGAAGTCCAGGCCCTCGTTGAACAGCGGGGAGTAGGCCGTGTTGCGCATGGCGATGCCCATCTCGCGCGCGGTGGTGACCAGGAAGTTGTTGGCCACCTGCAGGGTGATCTGATCCACCTCGTCGATGGGGGATGCCGCCGCCTCGAGGGCGGTCGGCTCGGGAGCGGGAAGCGTCTGTGTCATCGTGCGGGCTCCTTGCGGTCTCAGTCGTCAGGGATTGTTTGTTGGCGGCGCCCGGGAGTGCCCGATAGATCGGCCGGAAGCGCGCGCCTCCTTGCGGGGACGTGGATTCCGGCCTTCGCCGGAATGACCGAAGACGTGGTCCACAGCATTGCCCAACAGTCTCCAAGCCTGCTCAGGTCGGTGCCACACCGATGAGCAGGTTGCCGTAATCGTCGACGTCAACACGCTCGCCCGGGTGCACGAGGGTGGTGGACATCGCCTCCTCGATGACGGCCGGGCCCACCAACTCAGCTCCGGGCGGCAGTTGCTCGCGCCGGTAGATCCTCGTCGGCACCCAGCCGGACTCGCTGAAGTAGACCGGCCGCTCCGCGATCGGCGTGGCGACCCCGCCGGGCGGCAGCGGAGCCAGGCCGGGGTTCTCGTTCACGCCGACGGCCGTCATCGTGATCAGCACCAACTCCACGATCTCGCCAGGTATGTCATAGCCGTACAGTCGCCGGTGCTCGGACTCGAAGCGGTCGATGGTCTCGGCCAGGTTGTCGGGGCCGAACGTCCATTCCGTGAGAGACAGCACGACGGAGGTGCCGTAGTTCTGGCCGCTGTAGCGCATCTCCACCGTCGGCTCCAGCACCGGTGTGTCGGCATAACCCTCGGTGGCGATCCGCTGCAGCGCCGTGTCCCGGAGCCGCCGCACCAGATCGGTGGCGCGATCGAAATCCACGAGATCGGAGCGGAAGCTGGTGGTCACCGACTCATCCACTCGCATGTCGGCCGTCATCAGGCCGAAGGCCGAGAAGACTCCCTGGTAGACCGGCACGAGCACGTCGCGGGCACCGATGATCCGGGCCAGGGCATTGGCATGCAGCGAGCAGGCACCGCCGAAAGAGACAAGGGTGAATTCGCGCGGGTCGAGGCCCCGGTCGATGGACACCAGCCGGATGGCGTTGACCATGTTGAAGTCCACGAGGTCCACGACGGCCGTCGCCACGTCCTCGGGCGTCATCTGCAACTCGTCGCCCAACCGCCCGAGGGCGGCCCGGGCGGCGCCGGCGTCCAACTGCATCTCGCCGCCGAAGAAGCTGTCCGGGTTGATGCGTCCCAACGCCACGTTGGCGTCGGTCACGGTGGCCTCGGTCCCGCCGCGCCGGTAACACGCCGGGCCGGGATTGGCGCCCGCGGAGCGCGGACCCACCCGCAGCAGCCCGCCCTTGTCGATCCAGGCGACCGAGCCGCCGCCCGCCCCGATGGTGCGCACGTCCACCATCGGCGTGTACACCGGCAGACCCCACTCGATCTCGAACTCGGCGGTGCGGTTGGCCTCGCCGCCTTCGATCAGGCTCACGTCGAAGCTGGTGCCGCCCATGTCCATGGAGACGAGGTTCTCCCGCCCCACGAGGCGCCCGAAGTACAGAGCGCTCAGCACACCGCCGACCGGCCCCGAGACCAGCAGGTCCACCGGCTTGGCCGACGCCGCCCTGTGGTCCACGAGACCGCCGTTGGACTTCATCATCAGGAAGTTGGCCTCCACACCGATGGGCGCCAGGCCGGCCGCCACGTCCTCGATGTACTCCCCCACGAGGGTCTTCAGAAAGGCGTCGGCCAGGGTGGTGCTCATGCGGTCGTACTCCCGCCAGCGGGGGTACACCTCGTGGCTGAGCGAGACGCGAGCCTTCGGGTGCTCCTCGGCGATGATCTCCCGCATACGCAACTCGTTGGCAGGGTTCACGTACGAGAACAGGAAGCACACGGCGATGTCGGAGAGCCCCTCGTCGCGCAGCCGGCGGGCGGCCTCCCTCGCCCCCTCCTCGTCGAGGGGTTCGACGACCTCACCCTTGTAGTTGCAGCGCTCATCCACCTCGAGGCAGTGCCGCCGCTCCACGAACGGCGTGGGCTTGTCCCACTGCAGGTCGTAGTGGTGCTTGCGATTCATCCGCTGGATGAATACGACGTCGCTGAACCCCCGGGTGCAGATGAGCCCCGGCAGCTGGATCTTGCGCTCCAGCAGAGCGTTGGTCGCCACCGTGGTGCCATGCACCAGATCGCGGATCGTGCCGTTGTCGATCCCGGCCCGCCCGATGACGTCGTTGACGGCCCGGTGGGGCTCCCCAGGTGTGCTGGCCGCCTTGGTGACCTGCACGTGACCGGACTCCTCGTCGAACAGCGCCAGGTCGGTGAACGTCCCGCCGATGTCGATTCCCATGCGTACAGCCACGGCGCGCCTCACCTCCTCCGGCCGACGCCGGCGCTCTCGCCCGACATCCATAGGCCCCGGTCGGTGAGACCATGCAACTCGACATGCTCGTCGCGGCAGATCTCCGAGCAGTAGACGATCTGCGCACGCCCGCTGCCGGCCACGATGCGCCGCTGGCGCTCGTGCAGCATGATCCCGCACCGCTCGCAGTGGGGGAACTCCTGTTTCACCTGAATTGCCATCAAGGCTCGCCTTCTGTACTCCGCTCTCGATCTTCCCGTCTCTGCCGGCCCGTCTAGCCCTTCACCGCGCCGAACGTCATACCACGGATCAGGTACTTCTGGATCACGAGGGCAAGCAGCACCACCGGTAGCACCCCCACCACGCTGAGGGCGGCCTGCGGTCCCCATTCGAGGCCCACCGCCTCGCTGAAGTAGGCCGAGAGCTGCACGGGCACGGTGAAGTGCTCGTGGCTGGCGAACACCAGCGGGACGAAGTACTCGCTCCAACCGAAGATGAACGTCAACAGCGTGGTGGCCGCCAGCCCGGGCGCGCTGAGCGGCAGCGCGAAGCGCGTGAAGATCGAGAACCACGAGCAGCCGTCGACGCGCGCCGATTCCTCGATCTCCAGGGGGATCTCGTCGAAGAACCCCTTCATCAACCACACCACGAACGGCAGTTGGAAGGCCGTGTACAGCAGGATCAGACCGCGATAGGTGTCGTACAGCCCCACGTCGGTGAACATGATCAGCAGCGGCACGGCGAACACCACCGGCGGCAGGAACTTGATCGACAGGATCCAGGTCACGATGTGGCGTCCACCGGTGCGGAACCGCGAGAAGCTGTAGGCGGCCAGCGAGCCGATCGTCATGGCCGCCACCGTGGCGATGCCCACGATGATGAGGCTGTTCCACAGTGCGCCGGCGCCGCCGTCGGCGGTCCACATCTGCGAGTAGCTCTCGGTGGTCCAGTCGCTGGGTATCCACACCGGCGGGTCGGAGATCCACTCCACCTCCGGCTTGAACGACGTGAGCACCACCCACACGACCGGAAGCAGCGCCAGCAACAGCGCCAGCAGCAGGGCGGCGGTGAGGCCGGCGTTGGTGCCGGCGCGGCGCAGCGGCGAGCGGCGGGTGCGGACCCGGCTCACCGGGCGGCCCTCACGACCGAGCGCACGGCGAAGAACACCACGATGCTCAGCCCGCCGAGCATCAACAGGGCGGCAGCCGCGCCCTTACCGAGGTCGAAGAACTTGAAGGAGAGGTTGTAGATGTAGTACGTGATCGTCTCGGTGGTGATGCCCGGTCCGCCACGCGTCACCAGTGCCACGATGTCGAAGGTCCGCAGCAGGTCCAGCCCGCGCAGCACGAGGGCGATGAGAAGGATCGGCTTCATGGCCGGCAGCACCACGTGCCAGAAGAGCCGGAACGCCTTGGCTCCGTCCACCACCGCCGCCTCTAGTTGGTCGCCCTCGGTGGCCAGCAGCCCGGCCAGCAGGATCAGGAACATGAACGGGCCCCACTGCCAGGCATC
>JAPONU010000161.1 GCA_026713745.1 bacterium | reverse complement strand
GCGTAGGGTTGCTCTCCACCGGGGGCCTCCACTTCGATTCGGAGTCGTTCAACCCCGATTCTGGAGGCCCCCAACCCACCACTCGCGGACCCCCGCCACCGCCACCGCGACACCGACTCCCCGCTCAAATCCGAAGAGCCGCATTATCCCACGTCAGAGAGGCATTCCCGCGGACGCGCACCCCCACCCCCGTGAACAATCAGGGCTAGCGCACGACGGCGTCGGGGCGGCGTGCTATGCGGCGGCGGTGAGTTGCGGGCACGTCACTCCGCAGCGAGCCGCAACTGAGCAGGCAAGACGGCGGAAGTCGGCGTAGCAGTCGCGAACGGCATTGACGTGGCCGCCAAGAGCGCCATCCGCAGCGGTGAGCTTGAACATCGGCTTACGAGCGTCTTGAGCGTACGGCATCAGGCTCCCGTAGTGCTTCAAGGTGCCCAAACAATGCTCATCGTCGTGTGATGGTCGATCTGCTGTCGGTGCTTCGTCGAGCACTGACTCGCGGTACTCGCCTGGAATAGCGTCCATCCAATGGGCGTAGGCCTTGACAGGGCGGTCAAGCCGCACCGCGCGCTGCAACACGATGTAGCCGATTGGTTCCATCGTCCCGCTCGGCATTGGCAGGTTCGCGAGTCCGCCAACCTCGGGTGCTTTCGCGAGGCGACTAGCCCATTCGGCTCGCCAGCGGCGAAGTGTCGGGCCGAGGTTGCGCAGGCCCTGCAGCGAGAACAGGTCGGGTGCGAGTGGAACGGCAACATAGTCAGCGGCAATCAGCGCAGCTCTGTTGATTGCACCGAGATTTGGTCCGACATCAACCAGAATGAGGTCAGCCTCCGCTTGTTCACGAGCATTCCGAAGAGTTCGGCTTAGGGCGGTAATGACGCGAAATGCGCGCGCGTTGCCGTCAAGACTCTGGGGCCACTGGCTCGAGAACTCGTCCTCCGCCTGCGATAGGGCGAGATCGCCGGGCACGAGTGCCAGTGCGGGTGCCGGAGAGCGAGTTGGTGCGTCCGCGATGTCACCAGTCCCTTCCAGCAGCGGGACGAGAGTGCCGTGGATCGTTGGGCGGGGAGGGGCAGGTGTCCAGAGGTCCTCCATCTCCCGCTCTTCCAGGAACATGCTGGTCAGGTTCGCCTGTGGGTCGAGGTCTGCCGCCACGACACTCACGCCAAGATCGGCGTACATCCACGCGAGATGGTAGACGACCGACGTCTTGCCGACGCCGCCCTTGTTGTTGAAGAACGCGACCGTTGTCATCGTGCTGACTCTACGGTCACGAGAACCCGGGCGTGGTCATGCACAAAGCCGAGTTCTGGATTCCCGTTCTCGCGGAGTGCGCGACGGGCGACCGCAAGACCGATCCCGAATCTCTGGGCATAGCCGAGGTTCCGCATGATCTCGGCGATCAACGGGTTGCGGTAGTCGGTGGCTCCTGACTCGATTGTCTCGACCGTTACCCTGCCGAAGAGTCCACCCGGACTTTCGATCTCGACTCGATGAGAGAACCAATAGACCCGCACCGGGGCGTTAGTCGCTGCATAGTTGCGGTGCATGACCGCGTTGTAGACGAGTTGGCGTAGCGCCTCTACGGGATAGTCGGGGAAGCGCTGCTCGCGCGGGGTGGAAGTAACGTCCAAGCGGGTTTCCACGTTGAGCTCGAGCAGCCGGCTGGCGCTACTAAGAACGTCGTCGAGTCGTCCCGTGAGTTCCCGTGAATTCCTTATCGGGTCGGTTACGTCGTCACCGTCGAACCGTACGAACTGTACGAACCCGCCGGGAATCCATCGCTGCGGATCTCTTCCAAATGCCAGGAGGGCTCCATTTGTCGGCACGTTTCCATTGAGTAAGCGAAGGGAGCGCATCTGTTCCTCAAGCGAGCGCTCATTGGCTTCAAGGACCTCAGCGGCGATGGCGCGGGGCAGGTATTCGCCGGCGATGTACCTCTGATCCAACTCGTCAAGGCTCGCGCCGTAGGCGTTCTCCAAGTCGAAGGAGAGTTCCGAACCACGCCGACGCTCAGCGAGGCGCTGCTCGTCTGCTGGCGACGCCTGTCGGACTGTTGGGCCAACCCGAACCCACACCCTTCCATCGAAGCGGACAGGCGCGCTCGGCGATGGCTGGACAATCACGACTGCGACTTCGCATCCGCCCACGTCGCGGCGTTGTACGTCGATCGACGGAAGCGGGAGTAGCCGACCGTCGTCTCGAAGATCAGCGAGACGCTTAAGCAGCCGGTCATCGATCGTTAGGCCGGCGCAATTGCCGTCATCTTCAACCCCGACAAGTACGACCCCCGGTCTGCCGTGGCCGGGCAAGTCGTTGGCGAAGGCGCAGATGCTTCTACTGATCTTCCCGGCGGCCGAGGCTGAGAGGGAACGCTTGCGTTCGACCAAGTCGGACTCAGCGTCGGTCATTAGGGCGGCCAGTTCGTCGTCGGAGTACTCGCCAGAATGCACGAGTGCACAGTACCGCAGCGCCAGCGGTAGCTAGATCAGATCGCGACCTCGGAGCAGGCCGCCCGCCTCGCCGACGAGGTCCGCGCGGTTGCCGCCGACCTCTAGCGCACGACGGCGTCGGGGCGGCGCGGCGTCTTGGCGTAGCTGGCGGCCACCAGCCGGCCGTTCTCGCTGGTGATGGTCCAGACGGACCCCTTGGCGTTGCCGCGCTCGCCACCGATGACCGTGCCCGTGATCCGCAGCATCCGGATCACCTCGGGGATGACGTCGCCGTGGCTGCAAAGCACCGCATCGGTGCCGGCCAGGTCCGTCATGAGGGCGTACGTGCGAAGTCCGTTGGCACCCTCGGCCAGGAGGGGCTCCGGTTCCACCTCCAGGCCCAGGCGGCGGGCCAGGGGCTCCACCGTCTCGACGCAGCGCGGGTAGGGGCTCGAGAGCACCCGGGTCACACCGGCGTCCCCGAGCCGGTCGGCGATACGCCGGGCCTGCCGCTGCCCGTCCTCGCTGAGCCCGCGCAGGTGGTCGCCGTGTGAGTAAGGATCACGCTTGCCGGCATCCGCATGCCGGATGAGGTACAGGGTCACTCCGCGAGGCTCCCGGAAGCAGACACAGCGAAGCGGAATTCTACGGCCGCCACCGGTTGATGCGAGGCCACCCGTCCCGTCCCTCGCCAGCCGGTGACCCCGTCGACAATGCCGACCGGGGACGCCGGGGACGCCGGGGACGCCGGGGTCCGGCGCCGGATCGATTTCGCCGGACGATCCGACGACGGGCACCGGCGTCCCCGCCCGGCTGGCCGGCCCCGCCCGGACACGGCCGTTGATCGGACGGGAACCGGGGGTGCACCGCTAGCCTGCGGTCACCGGTGTCGACGGCGCCGGCGGCGACGTTGGAGGTTCCCCGTGCCCGCCACCAAGGTG
>JAPONU010000160.1 GCA_026713745.1 bacterium | reverse complement strand
CCCGCCGAACAGTGGCTTCAGGCCCCCGCCGGGCCGGCCGGCACGATGGTCGCCGGGCCGGATCGGCAGTCTCGTAGGATCGCTGCGTGACCGCGAGGCGGACCGCCGCTCCCCCCGGCGGCGGGGACCCAGCACCCGCCGATCTGATCGCCGACTTCAGCCGGACCTTCGCAGATTTGACCGCTCCCTGCGCCCCGTTCGCCTGGTCGGTGCAGGACGTGCGGGGGCAGCCGACCCGGATCTTCGACAGAGCCCCGCCCCACATGAGAGTGATCTGGGAAGCAGCCACGGCCCGCGGCGGCGCCGAGTACCTCGTCTACGGCGAGGAGCGCTACAGCTACGCGGACGCGGCCGCCGGGGTGCGGTCGCTGGCGCATCACCTGCGCAACCGCCACGGCGTCGGCCGCGGCGACCGGGTGGCGATCGCCATGCGCAACTACCCCGAATGGGTGCTGTCGTACTGGGCCATCACGTCGCTCGGCGCCGCGGCGGTGGCCCTGAACTCCTGGTGGACCGCCCCCGAGTTGGAATTCGCGCTCGGGGACTCCGCGCCGGCGCTGGCCATCGTCGACGGGGAACGCCTGGATCGCCTGGCGGGACGTGCCGGGGCAACACCTCTCATCGTGGCTCGCCACGACGGCGACCTGCCCGCGGGCGCCTACCCGTGGCGTGACGCCCTCGGCGCCGCCGGCACCCCCGCAGAACTGCCCACCGCGGAGATCGAACCCGACGACGACATCTGCATCTTCTACACCTCGGGCACCACGGGCCCCCCGAAGGGCGCGCGAACCACGCACCGGGGATCGATCCACAATCTGCTCAACCTTTCGTTCATCAAGCACTGCTGCGACGCCGCCCGCGCCCGCCGGCTGACCGAGCAAGCTCCGGAGCCCCCCGCCGAGGATCCCGGCCCCTCGGTGTCGCTGCTGCCGGTGCCGTTGTTCCACGTGACCGGCTGTACCTGCATCCTGCACCCGGTCACGGCCGTGGGGGGTCGTCTGGTGCTGATGCACCATTGGGATCCCACCGAAGCGCTGCGCCTCATCGAGCGGGAGCGCGTCACCAGCTTCACCGGCGTGCCGGCGTTGTCCCGGGAACTATTGCGACACCCCGCCTGGCATCGCACCGACACGTCCTCACTGCGCTCCATGGGCGGCGGTGGGGCGGCCCTGCAACCCGACCTTGTGGCCCGCATTGACGCGTCGCTGCAGAGCGGGGAGCCGAACACCGGTTACGGGCTCACCGAGACGACCGGGATCGCCACCGCCGTCGGCAACGAGTACTACGTGGCCAAGCCGGCTTCGGTCGGACCGGTCGTGCCGTGCATGGAGGCCAAGGTGGTCGACGCCGACGGCAACGAGTTGGCGACCGGTCAGAGGGGCGAGCTGCTGCTGCGCGGCCCCAACGTCATCAAGGGCTACCTCAACAAGCCGGAGGCCACAGCCCGAGCCATTGTCGACGGCTGGTTCCACACCGGCGACATCGCCGAGATCGACGCCGACGGCTGGATCCACATCAAGGACCGGGCGAAGGACGTGGTCATCCGCGGCGGCGAGAACGTCCACTGCGCAGAGGTGGAGGCGGCCCTGCACGAACTCGACGAGGTGGCCGAGGTCGCGGTGTTCGGCGTACCCGACGACCGCCTCGGCGAGGAGGTGGCCGCTGCGGTGGTGCTCGGAGGTGGCGCCGCCGTGACCAGCGACGACCTCACCGCCCACCTCACGGGCCGCCTCGCCCGCTTCAAGCATCCTCGCCACGTCTGGTTCCTCAACGAACCACTGCCCCGCAACGCCAACGGCAAGTTCCTCAAGCGCGAGCTGCGCGAGCGCTTGGCGCCCTCCAACTGAGACGAGAGTTCTCGACGGGAGGGGGAACCGGCCAGCGCCTCGGGCGCCCGAACGCCCACGCGCAGCAGCACATATCCCTCTCGACTGAACGGCGACGGCGCCGCGGTCAGGTGAATGGCGAACTCGTCCCAGATCGGCTCGTAGCCCCCGTCGAAGTAGTTCACGAACTCCTCCACCCGCACCGCTTCGGGGGGAGGCAACACGCCCCCGCAGACGAAGGCCGGCAACTGAACCCCGACATGGGAGAGCCCCCCGCCGGACGGAGGCACATCCGGCAGGGGGCTCGCAGGGGGGATCTGATCGGTTGTCAGTGGCCGGAGCGTCCCGCCCAACCGGACGCCCCGGTCGTGGCCGCGCCTCGGGCGGCCGGTTTGGCGGTCAGCGGGTTAGGCGGCGGGCGTCCTCGATCAACTGGGCCAGATCCTCGGCGTCCCGATCACGCCGCAGGTCGTCGGCCGCGTACCAGGCCTCCTCTCTGAGCAGACCCATGTCGGCGTCGCGGTACTCCACGAACGGGCTGCGGCGCAGCACCTCGGCGAACTCCGCGGCCACCGCGGCGAGGCGGAAGTGGGGGCTTGCCGAAGCGAACGACCGGGCGATGTCGGCGCCCGTGACACTCTGCTCGATCTCGGTGATCGAGCCTCGGCGGGGCCGCTGGTAGCGCAGGGTCGCGGTCGCCAGCCAGTCCCGGCTGCCGCGGTCCCGGCTCCGGCCGGCCAACTCCAACTCGTACAGGGCGGTCGAACTCTGGCCGAGGCCAACCTCGCCGGCATCGACGGTGTTGTCGCGGAAGTCCTCGTCGGCCACGTCGCGGTTCTCGAATCCCAGCAGCCGGTACGAGAGAACGGTGTCGGGGTTGAACTCCACCTGGATCTTGGCATCACGGGCCGCCAGCGCCAGCAGGCTCACGATGTTGGAGCCAAAGATGCGGCGCGCCTCGTGCGTGCTGTCGATGTAGTGGTACGTGCCGTCGGCGGAGTTGGCCAGCTGCTCCATCAACACGTCATTGAACGGGCCGAGCCCCACGCCGATGGTGGTCAGACCGATCTCGTCGCGGTCGCCGATGTCCCGCAGGATCTCATCAGTGCGGGTAGCACCCACGTTGGCGACACCATCGGAGAGCAGCATCACCAGCACGTCCCGCCCCCGGCGGGCCTCCGCCTGGGCCAGATCGAAACCGCGCTCGAGGCCTGCCCCGGCGTTGGTGCTGCCCCGCGGGTAGACCTCGTCGCGAACCCGGCGCATGATCCACTCCCGGTTGCCGGCCACGTCGGTGGGCTCGACCACGGTGGCCACCCGGTCGTCGTAGGACACGATGCCGACATGGGTGCCGTCGGGCAGGCCGTCGAGGAGCAAATTCACGGCCGCGTGTGCCAGTGCGATGCGATCGAGCCGTTCGCCGCCGTAGCCGGCCTGCTCGCCCATCGACCCCGATCGGTCCATCACCACGATCACGCTGTCGGGTATGACCACGTCGGCCAACACGTCGGGCGCCTG
>JAPONU010000159.1 GCA_026713745.1 bacterium | reverse complement strand
TGGCGCTTGGGCCAGACGCGCGGCGAGATACGCGACGTGGCCGCCGAGGCCGCTCGGGCGGCGTCGCTGCGGCAGCATCCCCATGCAGCAGCAGACGCCGCTGAACGGATCGCGCGGGCAAGCCTGGGACGACGCTCGGTCCGGTGCTCGGAATTCAGCGTTGCCGTCGATGTGTCGGCTCTGGGTCCCGGAGGTTCGGTGGCGGTCGGTATCCGCTGTGTCACGAGGCTCGAAGACCTCACGCTCCTGCGCATGCCCGGGTCGGTGACGCTCGAGTCCACGGCCGTCGAAGTGGTGGACCGGCGCCGCGGGGGCACCTGATGAGTCACCGCATGAGCGACCCGGCGCGGGGCCTGGCGAGGGGTCTGACGAGAGGCCTCCGGGCCGAGTCGGGAGTGATCAGCCTGTTCGTGGCGGTTCTCTTCGTGGCGTTCCTGCTCATCGCCGGTGTCGTGATCGACTCGGCGGAGTTGCGGGGCCAGCGTCGTGCACTCTCGGACCTGGCTCGTCAGGCTGCCCGCGCTGCCGTGCAGGAAGTGGACGTGAACGTCTACCGGCTGACGGGCACGGTCCGGCTGGACACCGGCGCGGCCGTCGCCGCGGCGAGGGCCGTGGTCGCCCGCTCCGGTCTGGATGCCGACGTCGACATCACGGGCGACCGCGCCTCGGTGTCGCTGAGCCGTCCCGTGGGTGTGCGCGTCCTGGGACTGGGCAGCGGGCACGTGCAGATCGGCGCCTCCGCGGAGGCGCGAGCCATCTGGGGTGTCAGCGCGGGGCGGTAGCGCCCGGCAGCGACGCCCGGTTCCCGCAGCAGCGGGTCTTGCCGGTCGGACCGGCCCGCGGGTCGATGCAATAGAGCGAGGTGATTGCGATGGAGAGCAGAGTTCGTGCCGTGTTGTCGGGTCTCGGAGCCTGTGCGGCTCTGGGGCTGTTCCTGGTCGGTGTACCGGTCTGCCTCGTGAAGCTGGTCGGCAACCCGCTTCCCGCGGCCGTGCCCTCATGGTCCTCGGTGGTGGCGGCGGTCGAAGGCGGAACGCTTCCGGCTGGTGCCCTCAGCGGTGTGTTGGCGGTCGCCGTCTGGATCTGGTGGTCGCAGGCCGTGCTGTCGGTCGTGGCCGAAGTCCGGGCCGCCCGCCGGGGACGGGCCGCCCGGTCGCTGCCCCTGCGCGGTCTCGGCATGCAGCCGATCATGATTCGCCTCGTGGCGGTCGTCGTGGGCGCAGCAGCCACTGTCGGAACACTGGCGCAGCCCACGCTGGCGGCGACAGCGTCGTTCGCGGACATCGCGGTGCCGATGACGACCGGCGAAGTCTCTGGTGGAATGGCCGGTGAGAGCGGCTCCGGAACGCCAATCGTCGGGACAGGATCTCTCGCCACGGTGGGACCGCCGCCGGCGCCGGTTCTGGGACCGCCGGAGGTGCCGGTGGCGGAGGTGGACGGATCCCCGCCTGCTCCGGTCCTGGGTCTCGCCGATGAGTCGCGACCGGCGACGGTGATGTCGCAGCCGGCTCCGGCCGCTGCGAGGGCGACGTCGGCGCGCTGGGATCCAGTGCTCGAATCCGGGACCGTCGAGCGAGCCGATCAGATGCCCATCGAGCGAGCCGATCCTGTGTCCGTGGAGCGAGCCGATCCTGTGTCTGTGGAGCGAGCCGATCCTGTGTCCGTGGAGCGAGCCGATCCTGTGTCTGTGGAGCGAGCCGATCAGATGCCCATCGAGCGAGCCGATCCTGTGTCTGTGGAGCGAGCCGATCCTGTGTCTGTGGAGCGAGCCGATCAGATGCCCATCGAGCGAGCCGATCCTGTGTCCGCTGCGGAACCTGGTGAACCGGCCTGGGTCGTCGTGAAGCCGGGTGATTCGCTGTGGCTCCTGGTCGAGTTGCATCTCGGTGATGTGATGCGCTGGCCGGAGATTTTCGAGTTGAACGCCGGCCAACTCGACGGCGGAGGCACGCTGCGTGACCCGAACCTCATCCA
>JAPONU010000158.1 GCA_026713745.1 bacterium | reverse complement strand
GTGATCTCCACGCCCTTGGGGCGGCCGGTGGTGCCGGAGGTGAACATGATCGCCGCGGTGTCTCGCAGGCCGAGTTCGGGCCGGGCGGGCGCCGCCGCGTTCCGGCCGCTGTCGCCGACCAAGCCGCCCAAGCCGGGGGCACGGTCGTCGACGGCGAGGACCTCCATGGCAAGCCCCGGAGTCGGCGCTGCAGCTTCAGCGACCGCCCGCCGGTACTCCCCCGCCCGGTCGGTCGCGCAGAGCCCGATGGCTGGGTTCGTGCGCGAGACATGCCCCGCAAGTTCCGGCGCCCGGCCGAACGGATCCGACGGAACCATGACCGCACCCAGCCGTACGGAGGCCAGCCAGGCGGCGACGAAAGCAGGACCGTTGGCCAACGCCATGTGCACGGCCCGTCCGGGCCGGACCCCCGCGGCCCCCAGGCGCGCCGCCACGGCGTCGATGCTGCGGTCGAAGTCCCCATAGCTCCACTCGGCGACGGTGCCGTCGGGCGCGGCATAGCGCAGGAACAGTGCCTGCGGGCTGCGGTCGACGGCCCGCTCCCAGACCTCGGCGAACGTCATCGCCTCCGGCCAGGTTCCCGCCGGCGCCGCGCCGGCAGCTTGCCCGCTCGATCCCTCCGATGTCGCCGACATGACCGCGGAGACTAACGGAACGGCTCGGTGCCAACGGAGCCGCCCCAGCCAGGCGCCTGCTGTCAGGGTTCGATGCGGGCAACGGTGCCGACCCGGTCGAGGGAGCGGTCGAATGAGACGATGCGGTGAACCCCGGCTCGCTCAGCGCACGCTGCCAGGTAGGACTCGGCGTAGTCGATCCGATGCGTCTCGTAGATGTCCAGTGAACGCAGGAGCAAGGGCTCGTCCTGGGTGCGGATCGCTGGGAACGTGACGACTGACCGCGCCAGCGTCGCCACCTCGTGCCGAGCCACCTCGTAGAACGACTCCAGGACGTACACCATCTCGGCGAGAATCAGGTCGGCCAGGAACAGTTCGTCGGCCCCAGCCAGGAATGCGGTTGCGCGTGCTGCCTGCTCAGGAGGATCACCGGTGAGGTGGCGGATGAGGACGTTGGTGTCAACGAATACCCGCTGCGGCTCAGCAGCGATCATCGCTCAGCCCACCAGAGTGGATTCCCGCCCCCGATCGGGTCCGGGGCCGGCTCCCCGCCGGAATGCCGAACCGGATCATCTGCAGCATCAACCAGCAGACGCCTGGCTCTCGACACCCCCCGCCATCCGGGCCTCTCGCGTTTGCCGGCGAATCTTCTCCCACCCGATCCCCCGCTGGGAGACCGCCAGATCAACAGCTCCGGCCAAATCCAACAGGTCGGGAACTCGTGCCAGCACAGCTCGCTTGTCATCGATACGGAAGACGACTCGATCGCCCTCGGCAATGCCCAACGCATCCCGAACTGCTTTCGGAATCGTGATCTGGCCCTTCGATGTGACCTTGGCAGCGACATCCATTGCCACTCCTTACCTTGAGAGCATTGTAAGGATACCAGCAATCGGAGTGCCGAATCAGTCCGGGGTGCCACCGTTGTCCGAGCCGGTGACCTCCTCGATGGGTGAGCCGTAGCGTGATGCGCTACCAGTCGGTTCCGCGCCGACGATGGTGCCGAAACTCCTCTACACGACCTCTACGGCGACGTTGGCGGCACCGGCGGCGAGCGCTCGCAGGTCACCGGCATTGGTCGTCAGAACCGCGCCTCCGGGTTCGGCGACCGCCACAACGAGCGCGTCAACCGCGGAACCGCGCCGCGCCTCAGCGCGGAGTCGCGCTGCCCGGCGCGCGAGTCGCGTGTCGACCTCTTCGATGATGTCGCACGACTTGAGCAGGCGATTCGTCAAGGCGTCCTTCCCCGGATCGCCTCGAAGGCACTCGATCAGCACGGGTGAGGGAATCAGCGGCGGCCAGAGCCGCTCCTCGAGAAGGGCAGCGACCAGAGCGAACGATCGGCGGGACCGCCCGGCCAAGAACGAGATCGCGCCGGAGTCGAGAACCAACACCACTCAGACGGCCGTCCGGTCGGCGCGGCGGGCCAGCCGTCTTGCGAGATCTTGCGCCCAGGCCGTCTCGGCGGCATCCGGGGTGCCGACTTCGGCCAGCAACTCGTC
>JAPONU010000157.1 GCA_026713745.1 bacterium | reverse complement strand
GTGATCTCCACGCCCTTGGGGCGGCCGGTGGTGCCGGAGGTGAACATGATCGCCGCGGTGTCTCGCAGGCCGAGTTCGGGCCGGGCGGGCGCCGCCGCGTTCCGGCCGCTGTCGCCGACCAAGCCGCCCAAGCCGGGGGCATGGTCGTCGACGGCGAGGACCTCCATGGCAAGCCCCGGAGTCGGCGCTGCAGCTTCAGCGATCGCCCGCCGGTACTCCCCCGCCCGGTCGGCCGCGCAGAGCCCGATGGCTGGGTTCGTGCGCGAGATATGCCCCGCAAGTTCCGGCGCCCGGCCGAACGGATCCGACGGAACCATGACCGCACCCAGCCGGACCGACGCCAGCCAGGCGGCGACGAAAGCAGGACCGTTGGCCAACGCCATGTGCACGGCCCGCCCGGGTCGCACCCCGGCGACAACCAGGCGCGCCGCCACGGCGTCGATGCTGCGGTCGAAGTCCCCATAGCTCCACTCGGCGACGATGCCGTCCGGCGCCGCGTAGCGCAGGAACAGCGCATCCGGATCCCGCTCGACGGTCCGATCCCAGACCTCGGCGAACGTCACCGCCTCCGGCCACCGGCCCGGCGTCGGCCCCAAAGGCGTCACGACAGAACGCCGGTTACGCTCACCGGAGGCCGGCGGCTCGGCTCATCGCCCGAACATTATCGGGGCAGTGGCGTGCCGACCCGCCTCCTGGTCACCGGGGCCGCCGGAGACTGCCGCGTCCGCGCGCCTCCGGGTTCGCCGTACCGTGGCACCGGAGCACGGCACGGCGACTATCGCGGGAACGAGACATCGTGAATGGCAAACAACCCGACGACGATCCCCGCTACGGGATGAGCCCGGCTGCGGGGCCGGTGACTCTCTGGAGCATGGTCGCGACGGTCGCAGCATCTGCGGCGCTGGCGACCTGGTGGATCGTCGGGAATCTCGACGAGGCCGACGGCCCCATGGCGGTTCTGACACGAGCGGCCATCCCGCAGTCGGCGGAGATTGCATCGGGGGCGGTCGCGCTGGGCGCCCTCGGCGCGGTCGTGGCGTGGCTGCTGGTGCGGTCGGCGCGACGGCCCTTCCGGCGAGGCTGGTGGTTGGTGCTCTACCTGTATGCCGTCGCCGGAGTCGGCGTCGGCGGATCACTCCGGATCCTGGCCGCAAGTACAGACGGCGCGAACATCGACGCCGGATTGGCCGTCTTCAGCATCGCTCCCGTGGTGGTGATGACGCTGATCGCGGCGACGCTGTGGCTGTTCGCATTACTGCGCCGGGCTCCCTTTGCCGACGACCCGGCTCTGTCGCCGGCAGAGGTTCAAGGTCTCGCCTACGCCTCGTTCGCGCTGAGCGTCAGTGGATTCTCCCCCATCTTCCTGGTGGTCCTCTTGCCGATTGTTCCCTGGATCAATGCCGTGATCCTCGGCACGCCGGCGGTGATGCGCCTCCGGCGCACCGAACTGACACCCGCCAAAGGACTCGCCATCGCCGGTGTTGCCGTCGGTCTTGCGAGCATCCTGACGCGCATCCCCCTATGGCTGCACGGCTGGTGGTTCTGACGGACCGAGACTCCCCTACACGGCCTCAACAGTGACATTGAAGGCGCCGGACGCGAGCGCTTGCAGGTCGCCGACATCGGTTGTCAGCACCGCGCCACCCGGTTCGGCAACGGCCAGGACGAGCGCGTCGACCGCGGAACCGCACCGCGCCTCGGCGCGGAGTCGAGCCGCCCGGCGGGCGAGCCGCTCGTCGACCTCTTCGAGAATCTCACAGGACTTGAGCAGCCGATTCGTTGAGGCGTCCTTACCCGAATCGCCCTGCAGGCACTCGATGAGCACGGGGGAGGGGACAATCGGCGGCCAGAGTCCCTCCCCCTGAAGGGCGGCGACCATTGCCGAGGAGCGACGTGAGCGGCCTGCCAGGAACGAGATCGCGCCGGAGTCGAGAACCAACACCACTCAGACGGCCGTCCGGTCGGCGCGGCGGGCCAGCCGTCTTGCGAGATCTTGCGCCCAGGCCGTCTCGGCGGCATCCGGGGTGCCGACTTCGGCCAGCAACTCGTC
>JAPONU010000156.1 GCA_026713745.1 bacterium | reverse complement strand
GACGTGGACGTCTTCGAGCTCTACGACATCAACACCTTCGAGGTGATCCGGCAGTTCGAGACGCTGGGATTCTGCGGCGAGGGCGAGGGTGTTGACTACCTGGCCGAGGCCGGCGTCGGGCTCGACGGCCGGCATCCCACCAACACCGACGGGGGCCTCATGGCGTACTCGCACGTGGGCTGGGGAGGCCCGACGCTGAAGATCATCGAGGCGGTGCGCCAGATCCGCGACACCGCCGGGCCGTCACAGGTGCCCGGCGCCGAGGTGGCCCTGGTGACCGGCGCCGGTTCGGGCGCCCAATACCACAACGCCGTGCTGCTCGGCGCCGACCGCTGAGCCCGAATCAGATTTCGAATCCGAGCGTCTTGTAGGCGGTGAGGCGTTTGGTGTGCATGCGGGCAAGGACGGTGACGTGTTCGTCGACGTAGTCGTGGAGTTCGATGTCGCATTTGGTGCCGTGGGCTCGGAGGAGTCGGCCGACGTATTGCACGACTCGCCCCTTGAACGCGATGGGAAAGGCGAGGAAGAGAGTGTCGAGTTGGGGTCAGTCGAAGCCTTCGCCGAGGTAGGAGCCGGTAGCGACGACCACGATCCCGGTGTCCTTGTCGGGTGCAGCGATCGCGTCATGGACAGCGGCGAGAGCCTTCTTGCCGAGCCCGCCCTTGAGGATGTGTGCGTCGTGCCCGGCGGTGGCGAGTTGGCGGCATATTGCGTCGATGTGGGTGGTCCGCTGGGTGAGAACAAGACAGGTCCGGCCGGCGTCGAGTGCTCGCACAAGGTCTGCGCAGATCTGCTTGGTGCGTTCCTCGTCTTCGACGAGTGCGCCGAAGACTTCCTGGATCGAGACTGTGTCGTCGTGCACGAAGCTTGTGGGATGCACGATCAGTCGACGTTGGACGAGCGCCGTGTCGGGCAGGTCGCCAGGGCGGGTCTCGTGGCGGGGCGGGCCGCACTGCATAGCGATGATGCCTTCGAGCCCGTCGCGGCGATACGGAGTGGCGGTGAGGCCGAGCCAGCGACGGGTCGGGGCGGCGATCGGCGATGTCGAGTCGGCTTCCTGCCCTCTCGACCAGTTCGGTGACATGGCTGATGAGGCCGCGTGGGAGGTGGATCCATTCGAGGTCCTCGCGGTAGCAGCGAATGAACCGGGGTGTGTCCCACGTGGAGAACCGCATCCGTTCCTTCTCGTAGAACTCGGGGTTCGCCAAAGACGCCAGATGCTTCAGCCCAGCGACGAACGCGGGCGGCAGACCGGCTCGGCGAAGCGACAGCATCCCGCCGATTTGAGCCTCGATCACCACAGGCGGCTTCGGGCCCTCGGAACCGGCCAGGTCAGCCAATGACAGACTCGGGCCGGCCGTCACTGGGCGGAGCGTGTCGGCCAGTGCAACCACTGCATCGCACGACATGCGCGACACGCTGGAGAGCACTGCCCACTGGTCCGGCCACGGGTTCATCGATGTCGGGTCCAAGAACACCGTCGTGCCGTGAGAGACGCGTTCACCCTGGAGGGGAAGCGCGATGAGGTTGCCGAACGAGCCCTTGGGCATGAAGTCCTGTGACGGGAAGAACCGGTCATAGCTGGCCAAGTCGAGTTCGCCCCTCGTGGTCATCGCCTGTCGCAACAGGCCCATCCCCATCGCACGGGCGGCCGTAGCGGTCACGGGGTGCTCGAAGAACACCCACACGTGGGCGCCGTCACCGGATCGTGACCGCTCCAACAAAGCGGGAACGCCGACGACGTGGCACTGGTCGAGGAAGGCGAGGGCATCCAAGGCCCAGGAGCCACCATCGAAGTCACAGGCCAACAACTTGCATGTGTCGCCACGCATCAGCGGGTAGATCCCGATAGTGATGTCCCCCCGGAGATGCGAGGCGAGCACTTCGTCGGTCAGCGGCAGATAGTCCCTCGACCCCGCCCGCTTGTTCGGCCGGCCGCCACGAACCGCAGGCGACCAACCCGACTTCCCGGTGTTCGGGTTCTCCCACCTGTGGGCATAGACATCGGACCGTGCGCCGTACAGCGACCGAATCAGGTCGATCTTGTCTCTTAGACTCGACGTCTGAGTGACCTCAGAGGTCGTCGCGGCCCCGCCGAACAGGGTCGGTTCCCATGCCCGGCGATGCCCGTCGCACTTCCTGCTGCTGAAGCCCATCAGGTCGTGGAGCCGCTCGATCTCGGCGCGCAGCCGGTTGATCTCCGCCAACAACTGTGACCGGGACGGCTCCTGCGCAGCACTCACCGACTAGCCACCGTAGGCCACGGTAGGTACGCCCAGAGGCGATGTCGCATCGTGCGCGTACCGACTTCCTCAGCAGGGAGAGCCCGGACCTGAAGCGGATCCGTGAGGCGGTCAGGGCGGTCGCGTCGACACTCCCTTCGAGCCCGACGCCCCGGGCCCGCGCGAGGTATGGAGGTGTCCCGCATGGCACAAAGACTCAGCGCCACCGAGCGCGGCCGGTTTGAAGAGATGCGCGCGGCGGGTGTGGGTGTCCGCGATGTGGCGCGCCGCTTGGGGCGGAACCGATCGACGGTGTACCGCGGGTTGCGGAGCGCCGCCGAGGGCGGCGGCTACGACGCGGCGGCGCAGGCCGCCGCGGACCCATCCGATCCGCCATGACCGTTCTCGTGAGCGCCGTGCTCACGGCTGCGGTCAGTGGACGCCGGCGGGCTCGTGTGTAGCGAGGTCGATGACATCGAAGAGCGACGGCGCATCCTGAGCCCCGCCCCATTGCTGCAAGAGTTGGTCGGCTACTCGGGCGAGCGCCGCAGCATCCAGGTGCTGACCGACCTTTTCGAGAGCGGCCCGCGCGTCCTTCTCGACTCCGGCGCGGTCGTGGCGAAGAATGGCAGCGAGGTCGATGCGCTGCAGCAGTTTCTTCGTCACGGGTCGCTTGGCGTCAGCGAACAGCAACGACTTGAGGAGGAGGGTTGCGGCTTCACTCGTCAGCGCACTGAGAAGGATGGCTGCTTCTGCCGCTGATTCGCACGGCAGGAAGTACGACGTGTCGTCGAATAGGACGGGCCGGCCCTCGCTTGGACCTACGAGCTGGAACCTAGGGGCCTTGTGGAGGCCCGAGACTGCGACCTTCCATGGTGCGAATGTGTAGGGCCCGATGCCGAACATCGAGAAGGCCGCTCGGTTTCGGTAGATCGACGACTTACGGGCAGCGAACTGTTCCGCGTGGGTCTGCAGGTAGCTCCAGAGCCTGGGTGCTGTGTGTCGGTGGCTCCTCGTCTCATCTGCCAGCGACCGCTGAGTCACGATCACGTAGCGTTCCGGAGGCCGACCCGCGTTCACATCTGAGCCCTTGAGGAGTGGATACACCCAGTCGTCTTCGACCTCAACGGCCTCGCCGAGCGCGTTGTGGAGCTTGCCGCCCTCGTCAGCGCGAAGCTCCATGACAGCTGCCAAGTCGTGCTTGACGCCCTGCCGCCACTCGACTGGCGACGACCCGTCATATTGCCGAGACACCGCGTGAGCATCCACATCGGCAACAAGAGCACCCTCCACCAACCCCATGGTGCTCGTCGGACAGCCTGCATCCAGTGACTCGAAGACCTGGCATCGGTAGTTGTGGCTAGCCCCATCGAGCCGAACAGCGAAGAGGCAGGCGTCGACTGCGACCCCGAACGACTTCTTCGCGTCGATGCGCCACAGGAACGAATCAGCCACGTGTAGATCCAGGTGGGCTGCCAGCGTGAGAACCCGGCGTGCGACAGAAGTCTTGCAAAGGAGCGCGACGGTCGGCTCCTCTCCACGCAACTCCGTGAGCAGCCGCATCCAGATGTACTCGGCGACGTCAAAGTTTGACTCACCCGTGAGCGCATCGATCCCCCGCACGGAACGCAGGTTCGTGCGGTCGGGGACCCGGATTGAGTCCATCGCGCCGAGGTCGGACAACGTGACCCATGGCGGATTCCCGAGGACCAGCAGAGGCCCGTCCGTCTCCCACTGGAGCGTGGCCAAGTCGTGCCGGAACATGTCGCCCACCTCAACTCGCCACGTAACGTCCTTGGTGTCCGAGCAGTTGAGGAGGCGGCGAGCGACGTCGGCATGGGTGGGTTGTATCTCTACTCCCAGCATTTCGATGGACGGCCCGAGGACCGAGGCCGCAGCAAGCATGAAGCTCCCCGCACCGCATGTCGGTTCCAGTACCCGGCGCGTTCCACGCTGGATCGTCGCTAGAACTTGAGCGCACTCGACTGCTAGCTCCCGAGGCGTCTGGAAGTCGCCGAACTCTTTACGAGGCGAGGTCTTGGACACCGTCGACCCCTCCTGCGTTCGTGATTGCGTGGCCATACTGAAGCCGCCACTGAAGGGCATTGCTGATCGTGATGTAGCCCTGTGTCGGGGGGTCGCTGCGAACTCGCTCGGCCAAGGCGATGCGGCCGATCTCGTCCAGAGGAAGATTTCGCTCCTCCATGAAGGCAACGAGGTCGTCGACATTCCCGCCGCGGTCGAGGATGTCGAGGATTCCTCTCGTCGTCTGGTAGTCGCCGGTCCGCGACCGGTCGATGAACAGCGCGTGGCGAACATCGATTGCCGCAGACTGGGTCTCGTGGGTGTCGGTCTTCTGGTACACGAACACGAGCAGGTCGTAGCCCAGCCCGAAGATCTTCTGCGACGCGTCGCGGAACGGGCACGATGACTGCGGTTGTTTGATGAATGTCGCCTTGAGATCAACCTCCAGTTCCGGGAAGTCGATCCCGCGAGCTGCGCTTCCAGGCGCATACGCGTACCGCTCGGCGAGGAACTCGTTGAAGCTCGCCTCGACCCAGGTACCCAGCGCCTTGCCGTCTGTTGTGCCGAATAACTCGGGGATCGGTGTGCCGCGCAGTGACTCGGCGAACTCGGCAGCCGCGGCCTTCAAGCCGTTGAGATCGAGTGAGTTTGACATCGCCCCACCGTATCGCTGCCGTGTGACGCCGGGCTCGACCCACCTGCCGTTGCTATCCGGGGCTCACTCGTCCTCGACGAAGCAGTGGGCGCGCAACTCGGGCACGATGGCCTCGGCGAGGCGGCGGATCGCATCACGTGCCTCAGGTCGGCCGGTGTGAATGAGCAATCCCGGCGCGGGCCTCGGCGGCTGCTGTGGCAGCGATTTGCTGGTCGGCGCGGGCGGTTTGTCGGTCGGCGCGGGCTTCGGCGGCGCGGCGGGCTTGGATTTGT
>JAPONU010000155.1 GCA_026713745.1 bacterium | reverse complement strand
CGTGGTTGCGGAACTCGCCGACGGTGGGCGCCTGCTCGTTCGCTTCGGGGACCACGTGGGCGACCACGAGTTCACCCCACTCGGCGTCGGGCCGGCCGGCCACGGCCACCTCGGCGCTCATCTCGGCCAACTCGCCGCGGCCGATCCAACCCGTCGAGGAGTCGTGGAGGCAGTGGCGCTGGGGATGGCGGCCCGCGTGCTCCCGCCAGACCGCCGGCAGGCTGCCGCCCGCGGTCAGTTCGCCGGCCCCGCCGGCTCCCCGGTGCCCGGCCGTGCCGCTCACTGCCCCAGGCCCAACAGCGCCTGCTCGACCACCTCGCTGAGGGCCGGATGGATGTACAACTGCCCCGAGGCGATCTGGGTGACGCTCAGGTCGAAGGCCATCGCCTGCACCAGTTGCTGCAACAGCACCGCGGCATCGGGCCCGCAGATGTGCGCGCCGAGCAGGCGATCGGTGACCGGATCCGATAGCAGCTTGCAGAAACTGCCGGTGTCTTCCATCGCCCACCCGTAGGCGGTGTCGCCGTAGGGTCGCAGCGAGCGGAGGTACGGTCGGCCTGAGGCGGCGAGTTCCTGTTCGGTGTACCCCACCGAGGCCACCTGCGGCGAAGCGAAGACAGCGTGGGGGATCGGCCCGAGCGCCACCGGGCGCAGGTCGCCGGGATGTGCCAGGTTGTGGGCGATCACCCGCGCCTCGGCATTCGCTACGTGCTTGAGCTGGTTCGGGTTGCAGATATCGCCCAGCGCCCACACGCCGTCGGCGGTCGTGCGGCCGTAGCGGTCGACGACCACGTACCCGGCGTCGTCCAGCGCCACGCCGGCGGTGCCCACGGCGAGTTCATCGCCGTTGGGCACCCGCCCGGCGGCGACGAGCAACACGTCGGCTCGCAGCGTCTCGGTCCCCGAGGAGTGGCGCACATCGAGCGCGACCCCACCCCCGGACATGCTCGTGGCGCCGATGGGCTGCGAATCGGTGAGCACCCTGAAGCGGCGCCGGTAGGCGGCGGTGAATGCTTCGCTCACGTCGAGATCTTCGGCGCGCAACAGGCGCGGGCCCCTGTTCACGATGGTCACCTCGCTGCCCGCCGCGCCGAAGACGTGCGCCATCTCGGCCGCGATGTAACCGCCGCCCCAGACCAGCAGGCGCTCCGGGGGCTCCGGGAGACGCATGATCCCGTCGGAGGTGTGGTACTCCACCGACGTGAGGTCCGGGTGCGGCGGGACGAAGGGCCGCGCCCCTGCCGCCAACACCACGGCGTCACCGGTGATCTCCGAACCGTTCACCTCCAGGCGGCGTGGACCCTTGAAGCGGGCCTGACCCTTGTAGACGACGACGTCCTGCAACCCGCGCCGGTAGTCCTCCCCGGCCGCCGCGATGGGATCGATGCGCCCGAAGACCCGCTCGGTGATCTCGGGCCAGCGGACCTCCTCGACGCGTGCCTCCACCCCCAGTCGCCCGGATCGGCGCGCCGTCTCGGCCACGTCGGCCACGTGTACAAGCATCTTGGAGGGTATGCAGCCCCTGTTCAGGCAGGTTCCCCCGAACTCGCCGCGCTCCACGATGGCCACCTGCCTGCCCTCGAGTTCGGGCGTCAACAGCGAGTTGCCCGAGCCTGCCCCGACGATCACGAAATCGAAGTGCGCCACGGGTGAAACCCTACGCCGACGCTCCCGGAGGTGGGCCGGCCAACTCGCCACCGCAGCGCCGCAACGATGCGCGAGAGTCCGTGCGCTTGGCCGGGAGTGGAGTGCCTCGGTAGTCTCCGCTGCATCGTCCGGAGTGCCGGTGACTCTCGGCGGTCCGGACGGGCACGCTGAAGCGAACTGAACGAAGGGGTGTCGGTGAAGACCTACCCGACCGAACGCATCCGCAACGTGGCGCTTGTGGGTTCAAGCAGCGCAGGCAAGACCATGCTGGCGGAGGCCATGCTGTTCCGAGCCGGCGCGCTGGACCGCATGGGCGCCATCGAGGCGCAGAACACTGTCTGTGATCACGAGCCGGAGGAGCGAGACGGCGGCAGCTCGCAAGTCATGGCGCTTGCCTCCTTCGAGTGGAACGACCACAAGATCAACCTCCTGGACACGCCCGGATCCTTCGACTTCGCCGGCGAGCAGTGGGCAGCGATGGCAGTCGTCGACCTGCTGGTGATGGTCGTCGACGCCACCGCGGGAGTCGACCACGCCGTGGCCGGCGCCTGGCGGCGCGCCGCCGAGGCGGGCAAGCCGCGCCTGATCTTCGTCAACAAGTTGGACCGCGAGTTCGTGTCCTTCGATGGGGTGTTGGCCCAGCTGCAGGAGACTTTCGACAGCGGTGTGGCCCCCCTCGAGTTGCCCATTTCCGAGGGCCCGGGCTTCTGCGGTGTGGCCGACCTGCTGAGCGACGACGCCTGGCTCTACGAGGGTACGGCGATCACCGAGACCCCCATCCCCACCGAGATGGCTGATCGCGTCGAGGAGGTCCGGGAGTCGCTCATCGAGGGCATCGTCGTGGCCGACGACGCCCTCCTGGAGCGCTACCTGGAAGGCGATGTCCCCTCGACGGAGGAACTGGAGCAAACCCTCGGGCAGGGCGTCGCCGACGCCGCGGTCTTCCCGGTGATCTGCGGTTCCGCCACCACGCCGATCGGCGTGGACCGCCTCTGCAACTACATCTGCGGCATCGGTCCCTCGCCGCTGGCGGCGCGCCCCATGCGCGACACCGCAGGCGAGCCGGTTGCTCTGGCTGCCGACGCCCCGCCGGTGTTGCTGGTGTTCAAGACGACCGTCGACCCGTACCTCGGCACCGTCTCGGTGTTCAAGGTGGCGACGGGCACCCTGGCCGCCGACACGAACCTGGTGAACTCCCGGACCGGCGACAACGAGCGGGTCCGCACCCTCGTGACCCTCCGCGGGGCGACCAGCGAGCCTGCCACCGAACTGGCCGCCGGCGACATCGCAGCGGTCGCCAAGCTCGCCGACACCCTGACCGGTGACACCCTCGGAGACGGATCGACGGAGTTGGCGCCGCCGCCGTCCCCCGAGCCGATGCTGTCGTTCGCGGTGGTGCCGCGCAGCAAGGCCGATGAGGAGAAGCTCTCCAACGCCCTGCGGCGCCTCTGCGGCGAGGATCCGTCGCTGCGCGTGAGCCGCCCCCGCGAGACCCGCCAGACGCTGCTCTCGGGGCTGGGGGACATGCACCTTCGCACGGCGCTGAAGCGCATCGAGCGCAAGTTCAACGTGGGTGTGGACATCGAGGATCTGCGGATCCCGTTCCGGGAGACGATCACGCTCAAGGCGGCCGCCGAGGGCAAGCACAAGAAGCAAACCGGGGGCCACGGCCAGTTCGGCATCGCCCACGTTCGCATCGAGCCGCTGTCGCGGGGATCGGGATTCGAGTTCTCCGACGAGATCACCGGTGGGGTGATTCCCCGGCAATACATCTCGGCGGTGGAGGCAGGGATCCGCGAGGCCATGGAGAACGGCGGCCAGCACGGGTATCCGGTCGTCGACCTGCGTGCCACCGTCTACGACGGCAAGTACCACTCGGTGGACTCCTCGGAGATGAGCTTCAAGATGGCCGGCCGGTTGGCATTCAACGCCGCTTTGAACCAAGCCCGCCCGGTCGTTCTGGAACCGGTGTCTCAGGTCGACGTGCGCGTCCCCGGCGAATGCCTCGGCGACGTCATCGGCGATCTCTCCTCACGCCGGGCGATCGTGCAGGGGACCGACACCGGCAACTACGGGGAGCAGCACGTTCGGGCCCTCGTCCCCGAGTCGGAGTTGGTGCGCTATGCGATCGATCTGCGCTCCATCACCGGTGGCAGGGGAGCCTTCACGGCCAACCACGACCACTACGCGGTGCTGCCGGGCGGACTGGGCTGATCAGCGGCGGCTTGGTCGGCGAGGTCCCGGTTGGCGTCGATCGAACGCAGGCCGTCCCAGCGGATGTGGATGGCCACGAGATAGCCCACCAGCATCAGCCCGTTGATGGCGAACACCAGCCGCAACCCCACGTGGTCGCCGATCCAGCCACCCACGAGCGCGCCGAGCGGCCAACCTGCGAACACACCCATGATGTAGAGGGATATCGCCCGGCCGCGCATTTCCTCGGTCACCTGGGACTGGATGGCGGCGTTCATCGAGATCGCCACGCAGACATGCGCCACACCGCTCACGAAGTAGCCGGTGAGGCCGACGGCATAGCTGGTCGTCGCAGCCGCCAGCAGTGGGGCCGCGGCGTACAAGCCGAGGCCCCAGCGAGCCACCCGCGAACGATCGAAACGGTCGCCGTAGGCAATGATGAGGGTCGACCCGATAACCGATCCCACTCCTGCCGCTGTGATCAAACCCGCCAGCCCGGTCTCGCCGACCTTGAAGTCCTCGCTGGCGAGGCCGGCCGCCAAGTGCAGCAGGGCGCCGCCGAAGTAGGCCATGGCGAATCCTGTTGTGACCGCCTGCACCAGCGCCGATCGCCGCCGCACAAAGGCCAGCCCAGCCATCAGGAAGGCCCTCAGGTGCTGGCGGACCGGCGGTACCACCTCGCGGGGGCGCACAGCCACCAGCACCACGATCAGCAGGGCGTAGGTGGCGGCGTTGGTCACGAACACCGAGCCGGCCCCGACGAATCTCAGCAGTGCGGCGCCCGTCAGTGGTCCGATCGCCCGGGAGGCTGTGAACTGGGCCGAATTCAGCCGGATGGCGGAGAGCAGGCTCGAGGCCGGCACGAGCAGCGGGACGAGGGCCTGCCAGCTGGATGCCTGAATCCCCAGCGCGATCCCGATGAGCAGGTTGAGGCCCAGAATCCGCCAAGGGGTCAGTTCGCCGGTCATCCACAGGACCGCGAACGCCACACAGACCAGCGTGTGCACCCACAGGGTGATGACCATGACCCGCTGGCGGGAGAACCGGTCCGCCAGCACACCGGCCACCGGGGCCAGACCCACCGCGGGGAACAGTGAGGTGAACGCCGCCGCCCCCACCCAGGTGTTGGAGGCGGTCATCTCGTACATGATGAACGGCACGGTGAACTGCTGCATCCAGTTGGCCGCGTTCGACAGCAGCGCCGCCGACCAGAACAAGGCGAAGTCCCGATGTCTCAGGGCTGCAAGCGCGCCGGAGCGAGCACGCGGAAGGGTGTTCACGTCCAGCGAGCCTACGGGGGCCTCGGCACCAGGGACGGGGACCTGATCGGGCCTGGCCGGGGCATATGCTCTCGGGGGTGAGTGGGTTGTCGAGGCTCCTGATGACCCCGCCCCGCCGGCGGATCACCCGCCGTTTTGCAGGCGGCGGTCTTGCCGTGGCCGTCCTGGTGGCGACGGTTCTGGCCACGGCTTCGTCACCTGCGGCGGCTCACACCAGGTTGCTGGAGACGATCCCCGACGACCGCTCCATTGCCGCCGAGGCGCCCGAGCGTTTGACACTGGTCTTCGCCGAGGCCGTCGACCCCCGCACCGTGCAGCTCGACGTGATCGCCGCCGACGGGGCCACCGTTGCCGGGCCGGTGTTGCTCACGCCGATCGGCGCCGATCAGGCGGTCATCGAGTTCGCCCTGCCCCCACTCGACGACGGCGTCTACGGGCTCTCGTGGATCACCGTCGGGCCCGACGGCCACAGGGTTGCCGGGGAAGTCGTGGTCGGGGTGGGCGTCGTGGACGGCGACAGCCTCGCGGGGGCCGGCTTCAGCGAGACGCCGGCGCTCGAGCGCGCCCTGAGCATCGCCGCCGGAGTGGCCCGCTACCTGTGGTACTTCGGCCTCGCCGCAGTGGCAGGGTCGCTGCTGGTGCTGGCCTGGGGTCTCCGGCCGGGGCCCGGATCGCCGGCGAAGGAGATCCTCAGCCGGCGCGCGCGGCGAGCGCTGGTCCGCGGTGCGGTTGTGCTGCACATCGGCGTCCTGGTGCGCGCGGCGGCCACCATCACCCTCGTCACGCGTGGCTACAGCACCGGATCGGTGAGCGAAGACCTGAAACTGGCTCTCCTGGACGGCATGGGGCTCACGCTCCTGGCGGCGGCGGTGGGTGCCGGCGCCCTCGTGCTGTGGGCCCCACGCCTGAGCCGGGTTCGATCGGGCTGGACGCTGCTGCAGGCCGGCCTGGGTGTGATGGCCCTCGTGGCGGTGGGGTCGGCCACCTCGCATACCGCCGTGCTCTCGGAGGATCCCTTCGGGATCTGGATCTCCACGTTGCACCTGACCGCTGCGGCCCTCTGGCTCGGGCCCCTGCTGATCGTCGGCTGGGTCAGTGGCTCGGGCCCGTGGCGGGCCCGGCCGGCGGCCGAGCGGGCGGCGACGCTGCGCGAACTCTTCGGTCGCTTCGGTCCGGTGGCCGCCGGCGCCTTCGCGGTGCTCGTGGTGACCGGGACGCGCTCGACCTGGCTACTGGCCGGCTCTGAGTTGCTCTCGGGTTCGGGCTACACCACCGCACTGATCGTCAAGCTGGCCCTGCTGGCAGCGGTCATCCTGCCGCTCGGCACCTACCACGACCGCCGTCTCGGCTTGCTGGCCCGGCGCCGGCGAGCAGGGGAAGCCGGCGCCACTCCGGTTCGTTCGCTTCGATTGGAGGCCGGGGCCCTGGCGTCGGTACTGGTCGTGGCGGCCGTGCTGGCCGGACTGAACCCTGCCGTCTTCGGCTCCGGTGAGCGAGTCGACGGATCGCAGGTTGCGGCGGTCGGCGGGGCCGCCGCGGCGGACTCCGTCGATCCGCTTGCGCTCCTTTCCGACGCACCGCCCGAGAGCGTGGAGGACTGCAGCACCCGCACAGTCGGCAAGCCGAACTGCTACCGGGACTACTTCGCCGAGGTGATGCGCACCGAGGGGGCCGACGTGGCCGTGGCGGAGATCGACGCCCTCTCCGAGAGCGACGACCACATCGCCCGGGACTGCCACCAGGTGGTGCACGACTTGGGCAACGACGCCGCCGAGCACTACGGGGACGTGGGGATCGCTCTCACCTACGAGGGCTCCGCCTGCTGGTCCGGCTACTACCACGGCGTCGTGGAGTACGCCATCTCGCAGTTCGGTGGCACCGAGCTGTTCGACGAGATGCCGAACATCTGCACGACCGCGGCGCAGGAGCAGTACTCCTTCACCCACTACAACTGCGTGCACGGTCTCGGTCACGGGGTGATGCTGAACACCGACGGCGACCTGTTCGGCTCCATCCCGTACTGCGAGACGCTGCCGGATCGGTGGGAACTCAGCTCCTGTGTAGGCGGAGCGATCATGGAGAACGTCGTCTCGGCACAGCAGGGCATCCGGACCGATCTGCGCACCGACGATCTCCTCTACCCGTGCAACGTCATCGGCGACGACTACGTTGACGAGTGCTTCGCCATGCAGACCTCCTGGATTCTCTACAACCTGGGTTACGCGGACGAGAATTTCGCCGAGGCGTTCGCCATCTGCGACACCGTCACCGAGGAGATGGTCGACAACTGCTACCGCAGCATGGGCCGGGACATCAGCGGCTCCTCGCTGCTGGAGGTGAGCCGGATCGTACGCCTCTGCTCGCTCGGCGACCCCGCGTACCAGGAGGAGTGCTACGTCGGCGCCTCGTTGAACGCGGTCTACAACGACCATGGCACTGCCATGGCGACGGCTCTGTGCGAGGCGATCCCGGCGCGTATGGCCGACGCCTGTTACGCGGCCCGTGACCGGGCTGCGGGCACTTTCTGAACCGCCGGCCCGGCGCCGCACCGGCAGTGGGTGCCAGGCCAGCCTCTAACATCGGTTGACGTGGTGGCTCCGACGCAATATCCCACCGAGACGGTCGTCGTGGCGGGAACCGGCCCGGCCTGCACCGGCATCGCGCAGATCATCGCAGTCGCCGGCTATCACACCACCCTCTGCGGGCACAGCGACGGCCTCGAAGCCGCACGGGTGGAAGTGGACGGTGGCCGGTTCGGCCTGCTCGCCGCAGCCGATGCGGGCCGCATCAGCAGCGACGAACGGCTCGAAACGCTCGAACGCCTCCGGTTCAGCGACGATCCCGCCACCGCCGGCGCCAACGCGGACCTGGCCGTCGTCAGCCACCGGGGGCGGACCGGGACCCTGGCGCCGCTGCTCAGAGACCTCGAGACGCACCTGCCGCCCGCCGCCGTGCTGGCTGTGGACTCCGGAGGCGAGCCGCTGGCCGCTCTCACAGACGGGCTGCAACGGCCCGGCCGGCTCGTGGGATGGCACTGGGGCCGGCCCCCGCCGTTGAACAAGCTCGCGGAGATCGTGGTCGGTGCGGCCACGTCGCCGGCCGCTGTCGAGATCGTCGTACAGGTCGCCCGGCGCGCCGGCAAGAATCCGGTTGTCATCGCCGATGCAGCAGGGTCCTGGGGGTATGTCACGAACCGCGTCTGGTCTGCGTTGCAGGCCGAGGCCGGGCGCATCGTGGCGGACGGGGTCGCCGGAGCCGACCAGGTGGACCGGCTCCTGGTGGACTGCTTCGGATGGCCGTCGGGCCCCTTCGGTCGTGGCACCGAGCCGCACTAGCCGGCGGATTCGGTCTCAGAGGGCGGCGAGCAACCGCTTCACTATTGCCTCGATCGGCGGCCCCGGCGCCGACGTGAGGCTCTCGAGTGTGAACATGATGGCGGTGTCGGCACCCCGCCGGGAGACCTCGGCGAGAAGTTGCGCCGGCGCGGCTCCGGGCACCTCCACGAGGATCTGCAGGGTGAGCGTCTCGGGATCGACGCCACTCAGGTTGCCGACCGCCGGAGCGGCCGCTCGGAGCCTCCCGAACACGTCGGTGGGTGAACGCCGGCCGACGACCGCGCCGGTCGTGCCAGGTCCCTCGGTGGTGGCGCGCCCCGGGCCGGTGCGGCCGCTCGCCGGCTCCGGGCCACTGCGGCGCGCTGTCCGGGCGGCGGGAGCGCCCGATGGGCCGCCGGCGACCGCCGGGGACCGCAGCGGTCGGCGGCCGTTGCCTGTCGCCTTCTGCAGAGCGGCGTAGGCGGCGGTCAGGCGCGCCGTGCGCTCGGCCGCGCCGGGGTCATCGGTGAGGTCCGGATGGTTCGCCCGCAGCAGGCTCCGGTAACGGGCCCGCACCTGCGGCCAGGTGGCGCCGGGCGTCAACTGCAGTGCCGCGAGAGCTTCGGTGAGGTCCACCGGCTCGCGGCACCCGGCTCAGACGAAGGCCGAGGCGAAGATGAGTGACACGATGGTCATCACCTTGATCAGGATGTTCATGGACGGCCCGGCGGTGTCCTTGAATGGATCACCGACGGTGTCGCCCACCACCGCGGCCTTGTGGGCCTCCGAACCCTTGCCGCCGTGGTTCCCGGCCTCGATGTACTTCTTGGCGTTGTCCCAGGCCCCGCCGGAGTTGGCCATGAAGATGGCGAGCGCGAACCCCGAAACCAAAGCGCCGGCCAGGAACCCGCCCAACGTGTCCACGTTGATGAAGCCGATGGCCAGCGGAGCGGCGATTGCCAGCGCGCCCGGAATGAGCATCTCGCGCAGCGACGCCCGGGTGGAGATGTCGACGCAGCGTGCGGAGTCCGGTTGCACACCCGCGGCGCCTTCCCGCAGACCGGGGATCTCCCGGAACTGCCGTCGCACCTCCTCGATCATCTTGTTGGCGGCGCGGCCGACCGCATCGATCGTGAGCGCGGCGAACAGGAACGGCAGCATCACCCCCAGGAACAGGCCGATGAAGACCTCCACCGAACTCAGATCAAGGGATAGGAGGGTGCCTTCGGCGCCGATGGCCTGTTTGAAGGCGGCGAAGAGGGCCAGCGCGGTGACCGCAGCGGAGCCCACCGCGAACCCCTTGGCAACCGCTGCGGTGGTGTTCCCGAGCGAGTCCAGCGAGTCGGTGACCTCGCGCACCTCCGAGGGCAGTTCCGACATCTCGGCGATGCCGCCGGCGTTGTCGGCGATCGGGCCGTAGGCGTCCACCGCCACGACGACACCGGTGGTGGCAAGCATGCCGATGGCGGCGATCGCCACGCCGTAGATGCCCCCGGAGAGTTCGGCGCCCGCAGCCCCCAGGGTGGCGTCACCGGCCCAGAAGGCCAGTCCCACCGCGACCACGATCAACCCCACCGAAGCGGCCACAGAGACCATGCCCGCCGAGAGACCCGACAGGATCGTGGTGGCCGGACCGGTCTCGGTCTGCCGGGCGATATGGCGCACCGGCCGGTAGTGGTCGCTGGTCCAGATCTCGGCCACCTGGCCGATGGCGTATCCCACGGCAATCCCGCACACCACCGCCAGCGGCAGGCCCCAGGAGGCGCTGCCCTCGAACAGCACCGCGCCGGCGGCGAAGACCCCGCCCACGGTGATCACCATCGCCGCGTTGGTGCCGCGGTGCAGTGCCCTGGCCAGGTCCTTGACACGGGAAGAGGCGCCGGCCCGGACGAAGAAGGCCCCGATGATCGAGGCGGCCATGCCCACGAACGCCACCAGGAACGGGAACAGCAGCAGGTCGCCGAGCAGGCCCTCGCCGGCATCGCCGACCGAGGTGGCCCCGTAGGCGAACCACACGTAGGCCACCGGGGCGATGATGGCGCCGGCGTAGCTCTCGAACAGGTCGGCGCCCATGCCGGCCACGTCGCCCACGTTGTCGCCCACGTTGTCGGCGATGGTGGCCGGGTTGCGCGGATCGTCCTCGGGGATGCCGGCCTCCACCTTGCCGACGAGGTCGGCGCCCACGTCGGCGGCCTTGGTGTAGATGCCGCCGCCGACACGGCTGAACAGAGCGATGGAGCTGGCGCCGAGGCCGTAGGCGGTGATGACCTGGAAGGCGTCGAGGTGTTCCAGCCAGACGACGAACAGCAGGTAGCAGAAGCTGAGCCCCAGCAGGCTCAGGCCGGCCACCGAGAAGCCCATGACGGCGCCGCCCCGGAACGCCAGCGGCAGGGCCTTCTGCGGTCCCGTGCGGGCCGCCTGGGTGGTGCGGGCGTTGGCCATCGTGGCCACGGTCATGCCGATCCAGCCGGCGGTCGCCGAGAGCAGGGCGCCCAGGAAGTAGGCCACCGCTCCCATCGGGCCCCAGTCCAGGAGCGTGACGAGCAGCACGATCATGATGATCACGAAGCCGGCCACCCAGCGGTACTCCCGGCGCAGGAACGTCCGGGCCCCGCCGGCGATGGCCTCCATGAGCTGGACCATGCGGGCGTTGCCCGGGTCAGCGGCGCGCACGTAGCGGAAGAAGTATCCGGCCAGAACCAGGGCTGCCAGCGCGATCGCACCGGCAAGGTAGGGGATTGCCTGCACTCCTATGACCTCCTCGGTTCCGAAAAGTCCTCCGCAAGCTAGCAGCCGACCTCCGCCGCCCGGCGGCTTCGCAACGCTCGATGCGCCGCCCTCGGGCCGCGCGGCGAGCTTGAATCATCCCGACGCCGTCACCTCGCTAGAGTTCGATCAGTGGAGGTGTCCACACGACAGGCGAGAGCGCGACGTCGGCGACGCGGCCTTCCCGGCGACGTGCAGGCGCTGGCAAGCACCGACTTGGCGGCGCATCTCTGGGGACTTCCCGAGATGCAGACCGCCCGCACCGTCGCCGCCTTCATCGCCGACGACGGTGAGATCAGCCTCTGGCCCGTTGTGGCGCGCCTGTGGGCCGACGGCGCCACCGTCACCGTGCCGGCAATCGACGAGACCGGCGAGTTGATCCTCGTGCGCTGGGACCGCGACGCCGACCTGGTGACGGGACGTTTCGGGATCCCCGTGCCGCCGAGCCCCGAGCCGGTCGACGTGCTCGGCCACGACGTCATCCTGCTTCCGGGCGTGCTCTTCGGCCCCGGCGGCGCCCGCGCCGGCCGCGGCCGCGGCTACTACGACCGGGCCCTGGCCTACCGCCTGGCCCCCGGAGCGCCCCTTCCCCCCGGCGGGCCACTGCTCGCGGGCGTGGGCCACGTCTGCCAGTGGGACCCCGAGTTGCGCCGCAGGCCCCAGGACGTGGCGGTGGACGTCTTCGTCTCGCCGGCGGGCGTGCGCCGCTTCCGGCACCCCGCAGCGCCATGGAACTGACTCCGGGCCGCGAGGCGCCGGAGACAGGGGCCGAGCCGCCGGATCGGGCTGCCGCCGGCGGCACCCGCGGGAGGAGAGGGCGATGAAGGTCGTCATCGTGGGCGCCGGCGAGGTGGGTTCCTACCTCGCCGCCCGGCTCACCAGGGAGAACCACCACGTGGTCGTCGTCGAGCAGGATCCCGAGCGCGCCCGGCACGTGGAGCAGCACATCGATGCCCTCGTGGTCAGCGGCAGCGGCAGCCACCCCGACGTCATGGCTGCCGCCGGCATCGGTGACGCCGACCTGCTCGTGGCCGTCACCACCGACGACGAGGCCAACCTCGTGGCGTGCATGCTGGCACGCCAGGCGGGTGTGCCGCGGAGGATCGCCCGCATCGAGGCCGCCGCCCTGCGGGCGCCGGGAGCGGCCGAACTGGTGCGGGCGGCAGGAGCCGACGAGGTCATCGATCCCGACGAGGAGACCGCGGTGGAGATCCTCCACCTCCTCGACTACCCGGGCGCCAGCGAGATAAACATGCTCGCCGACGACCGTGTCACCGTCATCGGCACCGTCCTGCGCCCCGACTCACCGCTGGCGGGCCGGCCCCTCTCGGACAGCTTCGCCCCCTACGGATCCGACTGGGAGTTCCTCATCGGGGCCGTATCCCGGGGTGACCGCACGGTGATCCCGCGCCGGGACATGGTGCTCCAGCCCGGCGACCTCGTCCGGATCGTGGATCTGGGAACGTCCTCCAACGAGCTCCGGCGCCTGCTCGGGCTGGCCGACGCCCGTGCCCACCGGGTGATGCTCCTCGGCGGTGGCCGCACCGGCGAGATGGTGGCGAGACGGCTCGTGGAGATGCACTCGGAGGTGTGCCTCGTGGAGCGGGACCCCGAACGTGCCCGCAAGCTCGCCGAAGCACTCGACGACGTGCTCATCCTCGAGGGCGACATCACCGACGCCGAGTTGCTCGAGCAGGAACGGGTCGGTGACCACGATGCCGTGATCGCGGTCACCGGCAACGACGAGGACAACATCCTGGCCTGCCTGTACGCCAAGTCGATGGGAGTGCCCGAGACGATCGCCCTGCTGCACCGCCTCGAGTTCCTGCCGCTGCTGCGCACGCTCGGCATCGACGGCGCCCTGTCGCCGCGCACCGCCTGCGCCAACGGCGTGATGCGGATCATCCGCGGGGGCGTCCAGGTGGCCACCTACCTGGACATGGACGTCGAGGTCCTGGAGCTGACGGTCGCCGACGGCAGCGGTGTGCACGGCCAGCGGATCAGCGACCTCCACCTGCCCAAGGACGTCCTCATCGCGGCGGTGGTCCGCGACGGAACCTCGATGATCGGCCGAGGTCACACGGTCCTGGCCGAACAGGATCACCTCGTGGTCTTCGCCCGTCCCAAAGCGGTCGCCGCAGCCCGGAAAACTTTCGAGTGAGAGCCGCGGCGGACCCGCCGGCGAGACGCGGCTCCACCGCCAAGCGGACTCCCTCCCGAGCGAGCACCGACCTGGCGCTCTGGGCCTCGGGATGGGCGACCGTCGCCTGCGGCGGCGGACTGGTGCTGTCCGGGCTGGTCGGGTTGGCGGAGCGGGCCCCCGCAGCGGCGCTGGTCGGGTTGGGTGTCGGCTGCGGTGCCGCCGCCGGGTTCTGCGTGCGACGGGCGCGCGTCCCGTCTCGCCCGCCGCCCATGGCAATTTTCACCGCCGCCTGCAGCGCCTGGTTCATGATGATCGCGCTCTCGACGGTGGCGTACCTGCTGACCGGTGCGACGGGATCGCTGCCCGACGCCATCTTCGAGTCGGTCGCCGGGTTCGCCACGACCAACATCAGCGTCCTGTCCGAACTCGAGTCACTGCCGGTCGCGGTGCTCTTCTGGCGAGCGCTGACGCAGTGGCTCGGCGGATTCGCGGCCCTGGCTTTGCTGGCTGCGGCGCTTCCTCTTCACGTTTCGGCGCTCGTCCTGCCCGGCGACAACGCCGGTCTGCCCGACCGTGCCTCGGCCCCGCCGTTCGGGACACAACTTCGCCGGATCGCCATCGTCTACTGCATTGTCGGAGGGCTCTGTGCGGCCGCCTACGCCATTGCCGGCATGGGTTCGCTCGATGCCTTCGGCTACGCCTTCACGACCGTGTCCACGGGGGGCTTCGGCAACCATCCCGGCGGCCTGGGGTACTTCGATTCGACGGCCATCGAATCGGTGGCCACGGTCTTCATGGCGCTCGCCGGTGTGAGCGTGGTGACGCTCTGGTGGGCGGTGCGGGGCCGCTGGGGGGTGTTGTGGCGCTCCTTCGAACTCCGCGCCTACCTGCTGGTGCTGGCGGTGGGGACCGCGGTGGTCACCGCGCTGACCTGGAGTGACGGCGACCCGGGGGCGCTGCGGCGGGCCGCCGTCACCGTGACCGCCGCGTCGAGCAGCACCGGCTTCGAGCCCGCCGGCTGGTCCGGTTGGTCCTGGGGCGCGCAGACGCTGCTGGTGGCGCTGATTGCCACCGGCGGGATGGCCGGCACCGCCGGCGGCGGCTTCCAGATGCGCCGCGCCATCGCCGCGGCCCGCTACGCCTACCGGGAACTGGTCACCGAGATCCACCCCCACACGGTGCACGTGGTGAAGATCGGCCGGCGTTCGGTGGGCGAGAGGCCGCTGGCCCTGCTGAACGGCTTCCAGATCCTGTTCGCGGTGGCCGTCCTGGCCGGGATATTCGGCCTGAGCCTCGCCGGCATGGATCTCTGGGCCGCCGCCGGCGCCGCCATCAGCGCGCTGGCCACGATGGGTCCCGCACCCGGCGCCGACCTGGGTGCACTGGGCGGCGTCGAGCGGAGCGTTCTGGCGGTGCTCATGGCGCTGGGGAGGCTGGCCTTCTTCCCGCTGGTCGTGGTGGCAGGAGGGGCCGTGACGGGGATGCGCCGCCTGCTGGCGGCCGAGCGATCCAACGGTCGCAGGGCGCGTTCATGAGACGAGTGTTCCGGGCCGTCCCCGAGCTCTCGCTCGTGCCACGGCCCCCGCACCGCGAGAACCTCTCGTTGCACGTCGTCGGTCTGGCCCTCCTGTTCCTCGTCCCGGGCATGCTCATTGCGACGCTCGTGGAATGGGGCTCGCTGACCTCCGACGGCGAGAGGCCGTTGCTCGTCGCTGCGCTGATCACGGGCACCGTCGGGATGATCCTCTTCGCGGGGTTCGGGCCTCCCGACGATGTGCGACCCTCCGACGTGTTCCCCGTCGTCGTGTGGACCTGGCTGTCGTGCTCGGTCCTGGGCGCCCTGCCGTACGTGCTGGACGCCGATGTCCTCGGCTGGTCGCAGTGGGACTCGGCGCTGTTCGAGTCGATCTCGGGGTTCACCGCCTCGGGCTCGACGGTGCTGACCGACATCGACTCCCACGGCCGCGGCCTGCTGCTGTGGCGCCAGCTCACCCAGTGGTACGGCGGGATGGGGATGGTCGTGCTGGCGGTGAGCGTGCTGCCACTGCTGGGCGTGGGCGGCCAGGAACTGATGCGCGCCGAGACGCCCGGCCCCGAGAGCGACCGCCTGGCGCCGCGCATCAGCGGCACCGCCAAGCGCCTCTGGCTGGTCTACGCCGGACTCACCGCGGCGATCGCCGTGGCGCTCTTCGCCGTTCCGGGAGTGAGTCTCTACGACGCCGTGGCGCACGCTCTCAGTGCGGCGGGCACCGGGGGCTTCTCGCCCTATGGCGGTTCGATCGGCCACTTCGAGTCGCTCGGGGCAGAGCTGGTGATGGCCACCGGGATGATCGCCGGGGCGATGAGCTTCAGCCTCCACTACCGGGCGCTGCGGGGGGACTGGCGGGCCTACGGGCGGGCCCGCGACCAGATGCTGTTCCTGAAGATCCTCGCCTCCGCCACGATGGTCATCACGCTGCTGCTGTGGGTGCGCCAGGGGGCGTCGTTCGGCCTCTCGCTGCGCGACGCCTTCTTCAACGTGGTGACGCTGGCCACCAGCGGCGGATTTCACAACATCCGCCCCGGCGGGCTGGGAGACTTCGCCGCCTGGACGCCGCCGGCGCAGGTGGTGCTGGGGGTGCTGATGCTGATCGGCGGGGGGGCGGGCTCCACCTCGGGGGGGATGAAGGTGTTCCGCGCCCAGATCTCCGCCGCGCACGCCCTGCGCACGGTCCGCCTGGCCCGCAGACCTCGCTCGGTCGTGCCGGTCAAGCTGGGCGGCGCGGTCATCCCCGAGCCCACCGTCGGGCGGGTACTGGGATTCGGGACCCTCTACATCATGTCCTTCGGTGTGGGGACGCTGATCGTGGCGTCCCTCGGCGCCGATCCGGTCACCGCGGTCTCCGGTGTGATCAGCGCCCTGTCCAACATGGGCCCGGCCCTCGGCGAGGCCGGCCCGTCCTCTGACTTCACGGTCTTCGCCCGCCCGGCGCGCCTGGTGCTCGCCGGCCTGATGATCGTCGGTCGACTCGAGATCACCGCTGTCCTCCTGGGCGCGGCGGTGATCGTGCGCCACCTGCTCCGGCGCCACTAGACGTCACGGCCGATCCCGCTCGAGCCCGCCCGCGCCCGGAGGACGGATCTTGGCCCCGCAAGGGCCTCTCGGTAGGATGAAGTTCCCTGCGTGAACCACGCAGGGGATCGGTCGCCGACGATGCCGGCCGGCACGGGCGCGCTGATTGAAGCCTCCCCACACCTGCGGCGCGCCTCCATCGACAACGCAGACCGAGCGTGACGAGACGAGACCAGATGCCGACGACACCCGACCTTCCGCCGCCGCAGGGCCTGTACAACCCCGAGTTCGAGCACGACTCCTGCGGCGTGGGCTTCGTGGTGGATCTGCACGGTCGCCCCAGTCACCGCATCGTGGATCTGGCCCTGCGTTCGCTGGGGAACCTCGAACACCGCGGTGCCCTCGGCGCGGAAGTGAACAGCGGGGACGGCGCGGGGATCCTGGTCCAGGTACCGGACGCCTTCTTCAGGGAAGTCGTGGACTTCGAACTGCCGGCGCCCGGCGCCTACGCCACCGGGATCGCCTTCCTGCCCCACGACGCGTCCCTGGCCGCCGAGGCGTGCGCCGTCGTCGAAGGGATCGTGGCCTCGGAGAACCTGCAGGTCCTCGGTTGGCGCGAGATCCCCACCGATCCGACCATGCTGGGTGCCGGGGCCCGGCGCACCATGCCGCACTTCCGCCAACTCTTCATCGCCGGCGACGGGCTGAGCGGCATCGATCTGGACCGCCGCGCCTACATCTGCCGGCGCCGCATCCGCCACGAACTGGACGCCAACGAGGATCCAACCAGCGGCGAGATGCTCGGATCGATGAGCCTGGCGCACGAGGGCGTCTACTTTCCCAGCCTCTCGGCACGGACCTTCGTCTACAAGGGCATGCTCGTGGTGCCCCAGCTCACGGAGTTCTACCCGGACCTGCTCGACGAGCGGCTCCGGAGCGGCCTGGCCATGGTGCACAGCCGATTCTCCACGAACACGTTCCCCTCCTGGCCTCTTGCTCATCCCTACCGGATGATCGTCCACAACGGCGAGATCAACACCGTGCAGGGGAACCAGAACTGGATGCGCGCCCGCGAGGCGCTGCTTGCCTCGGATCATTTCGCCGGCGGCGCGCTGGAGCGCATCTTCCCGATCTGCACGCCCGGTGCCAGCGATACCGCCCGCTTCGACGAGTGCCTCGAGTTGCTTTGTCTTGGTGGTTACTCGCTGCCCGAGGCGGTACTCATGATGATCCCCGAACCGTGGGAGAACCACGAGTCCATGGCGCCGGACCTCAAGGCGTTCTACCGCTACCACGCCTCGCTCATGGAACCTTGGGACGGCCCGGCGTCAATCGCCTTCACCGACGGCACGGTCATAGGGGCGGTCCTGGATCGCAACGGCCTGCGGCCGAGCCGCTATTGGGTCACCGACGACGACCTCGTGGTCATGGCCTCCGAGGTCGGGGTGCTGGACATCGCGCCCGATCGCATCGTCGAGAAGGGTCGTCTGCAACCGGGACGGATGTTCCTCGTGGACACAACCCAGGGCCGGATCGTCCGCGACCACGAGATCAAGCACGACCTGGCCGGCGCCAGGCCTTACGGCTCATGGCTGAAGGACAACCAGGTCCGCCTGGGTGACCTGCCGGCGGTGTCCGCCGGCCGCAGCGCCGCCGAGCCGCTGCTGCGCCGCCGCCAACTGACCTTCGGCTACACCCACGAGGAACTGCGCATCCTCGTCGCCCCGATGGCCCGGGACGGCAAGGAAGCTCTCGGATCCATGGGCACCGACACGCCGGTGGCCGTGCTCTCGAAGCGCTCGCGCATGCTGTACGACTATTTCCAGCAGTTGTTCGCGCAGGTCACCAACCCACCCCTCGACGCCATCCGGGAGGAGATCATCACGTCGGTCTACGGCTGGCTGGGGCCCGAGGGCAACCTGCTGGACCCCCAGCCGGAATCCTGCCGGCAGATCCTCATCGACCATCCCGTGCTCACGAACGAGCAGCTGGCGCGCCTCATCGACATCGATCACGTGAACCCGGCGTTCCGGACCGCAGTGATCGACTGCCTCTATCCCACCGCCGAGGGCGGGCCGGGGCTGCGCAGCGCACTCGACAGGATCCGCGCCGAGGTCGGCGAGGCCATTGACAGCGGCGCGAACCTGATCGTGCTCTCGGATCGTTTCAGCGACGAGACGCTGGCTCCGATGCCGTCGCTGCTGTCGGTCGGCGCCGTCCACCAGCACCTGGTGCGCGAGCGCAAACGCACCCAGGTGGGGCTCATCGTGGAGTCCGGTGACGCCCGCGAGGTGCACCACATGTGCCTGCTGCTGGGCTATGGCGCCACCGCAATAAACCCGTACCTGGCGCTGGAGTCCATCGCCGACCTCATCGCCGACGGCGCCCACGGCCTGGGCGACCTGGACACCGACGAGGCTCACCGCCGCTACATCAAGGCCTGCGACAAGGGCATCCTCAAGGTGCTCTCGAAGATGGGCATCTCCACGGTCCGCTCCTACGTGGGGGCGCAGATCTTCGAGGCGGTCGGATTGGGACACCGGCTCGTCATGGATTGCTTCTCCGGCACCATCAGCCGCCTCGGCGGTATCGGCTACTCACATCTGGCGCGGGAGGTTGAACTGCGCCATCGCCTGGCCTACGCCCCGAACGAGGTCGAGCGGGCCCACCGGGACCTGGAACTCGGAGGCGAGTACCAGTGGCGCCGCGAGGGCGAGTTCCACCTCTTCAACCCGGAGACGGTCTTCAAGCTGCAGCACGCCACCCGGGAGGGTCGATTCGACATCTTCGGGCAGTACTCGAGCGCCGTCGACGAGCAGTCCCAGAACCTCGGCACCCTGCGCGGCCTCTTCAAGCTGCGCACCGAGCGCTGCAATCCGGTGCCCCTCGAGGAGGTGGAGCCGGTCGGGGAGATCGTGAAGCGATTCGCCACCGGGGCCATGTCCTACGGCTCGATCTCCGCGGAGGCGCACGAGACCCTGGCCATCGCCATGAACCGCATCGGCGGCAAGTCGAACACCGGCGAGGGAGGCGAGGATCCCCGCCGCTACGTGCGCGACGCCAACGGCGACTACCGCCGTAGCGCCGTCAAGCAGGCGGCCTCCGGCCGCTTCGGGGTAACCAGCCAGTACCTCGTCGAGGCCGACGACATCCAGATCAAGATGGCCCAGGGCGCCAAGCCCGGCGAGGGTGGCCAACTCCCGGGGCACAAGGTGTGGCCCTGGATCGCCGAGGTGCGTCACTCCACGCCGGGTGTGGGCCTCATCTCGCCCCCGCCGCACCACGACATCTACTCCATCGAGGACCTCGCCCAACTGATCCACGACCTCAAGAACGCCAACCCGCGAGCCCGCATCCACGTGAAACTGGTCTCGGAGCTCGGTGTCGGGACGGTGGCCGCGGGGGTCTCCAAGGCGCACGCGGACGTGGTGCTGATCTCCGGTCACGACGGCGGCACCGGTGCGTCACCGCTGACCTCGATCAAACACGCCGGGACGCCGTGGGAACTGGGCCTCGCCGAGACCCAGCAGACCCTGCTGTTGAACGATCTGCGGGACCGGATCGTGGTCCAGGTCGACGGGCAGCTCAAGACCGGCCGGGACGTGATCATCGCGGCGCTGCTGGGTGCCGAGGAGTTCGGCTTCGCCACCGCCCCGCTGGTCGTGATGGGCTGCGTGATGATGCGCGTCTGCCACCTCGACACCTGCCCGGTGGGCATCGCCACTCAGAACCCCGAGTTGCGCGAGAAGTTCGCAGGCCGGGCGGAGTTCGTGGTGAACTTCATGGAGTTCGTGGCCGGCGAGGTGCGCGAGACCCTGGCCCGGCTGGGCTTCAGGAAGCTGACCGATGCGGTGGGTCGGGCCGACCTGTTGGATGTGACCGGCGCGGTCAACCACTGGAAGGCCGAAGGCCTCGATCTGAGTCCCATGTTCCACATGCCCGAGGTGCCCTCCGGCAGCCACCGCTACTGCGTCAACGAGCAGGACCACGGACTGGATCGGGCCCTCGACAACGAGCTGATCCGGCTCGCAGCACCAGCCCTGACCGAGCGCGAACCGGTGCGGATCGACCTGCCGATCCGCAATGTGAACCGCACCGTCGGCACCATGCTGGGCTATGAGATAACGCGCCGCTGGGGTCCCGAAGGTCTTCCCGAGGGCACCATCGACGTGCGTTTCGGGGGCTCCGCGGGAAATAGCTTCGGCGCTTTCGTGCCCCGCGGTGTGACGCTGCGGCTCTTCGGCGATGCCAACGACTACCTCGGCAAGGGCCTGTCGGGGGGACGGATCGTGGCCCGCCCTCATCGCACCGCACGCTTTTGCGCCGAGGAGAACGTCCTTGCCGGGAACGTCATCCTCTACGGCGCCACCGGCGGCGAGGTGTTCCTGCGGGGTGTGGTGGGGGAGCGCTTCTGCGTGCGCAACTCCGGCGCCGTCGCCGTGGCCGAGGGCGTCGGGGATCACGCCTGCGAGTACATGACCGGAGGTCGGGCGGTCATCCTGGGTCCGACCGGGCGCAACTTCGGCGCCGGCATGTCGGGGGGAATCGCCTACGTGTACGACCCCGACGGCACCTTCCCTCTGCGGGTCAACCACGAGATGGTGGACCTCGACCCGATGAGCGAGGAGGATCGCTCCTGGCTCGCCGAGCGTCTGAACCTGCACCACGAGGAGACGGGTTCCGAACTCGCCGGCCGGATGCTCGCCGATCCCGATGTCCACCTGGAGATGTTCGTCAAGGTCATGCCGAAGGACTACAAGCGGGTGACCGAAGCCACCGAGCGTGCCGCCAGAACCGGTACCGATGTGCAGGCGGTCGTCATGGCCGCGGCACACGACTGAAGCGTGCCCATGAGCACTGGGGCCGGACGTGGGTGATCACACCGGCTTCATGAAGCACGACCGTTCCCTGCCCGAGCGGCGCCCCGTGCCGGTCCGGCTGCGGGACTGGCGCGAGGTGTACAAGCCCTTCGACATCGACGCGGTGCGAACGCAGGCCTCGCGTTGCATGGACTGCGGCATCCCGTTCTGCAACAGCGGCTGCCCGCTCGGCAATCTCATCCCCGACTGGAACGACCTGGTCTACCGGGACCACTGGCGCTCTGCCATCGAACGGCTCCATGCCACCAACAATTTCCCCGAGTTCACCGGTCGGCTCTGCCCTGCCCCGTGCGAGGCGGCCTGCGTCCTGGGAATCAACGAGGATCCCGTCACCATCAAGCAGGTCGAGGTGGAGATCATCGACCGGGCCTGGTCCGAGGGCTGGGTCCGCCCCATGCCGGCGACCGAGCACACCGGCCGCAGCATCGCCGTCGTGGGTTCGGGCCCTGCCGGCCTCGCCGCGGCCCAGCAGTTGACCCGCGCCGGCCACGAGGTGGTGTGCTTCGAACGGGCGGACCGCATCGGTGGCTTGCTGCGCTACGGCATCCCCGAGTTCAAGATGGAGAAGCGCTTCCTGGACCGCCGGGTGGACCAGATGTCCGCCGAGGGCACCCGTTTCGTGACCGGCACCGACGTGGGCGTCGACATCTCTGCGGGGGCGCTGCGCGAGCACTACGACGCGGTCGTCCTGGCCGGTGGAGCCACAGCCTGGCGCGACCTGCCCATCCCCGGGAGCGATCTCGGCGGCATTCACCAGGCAATGGAGTTCCTGCCCCCCGCCAACCGGGTCGTCGAGGGAGACCTCCAGCAGCATCCCTTCCCGGCCACCGGCAAGGACGTGATCATCGTGGGTGGGGGAGACACGGGCGCGGACTGCCTCGGAACAGTGCACCGCCAGCGTTGCGCCTCAGTGCAGCAGTTCGAGATCATGCCCCGCCCGCCCGATGAGCGCGCCTCGAGCACGCCCTGGCCCACCTGGCCGCTGATGATGCGCAGCTCCTCGGCCCACGAGGAGGGTGGCGACCGGCTCTACGCCATCCAGACACAGGAGTTCATCGGTGACGGCAAGGGCCAGGTGGCGGCGTTGCGCACGGTGCGGGTCGAGCAACGGACCGACAACGGGCGGCTGAGCTTCGAGCCGATCCCGGGCACAGAGGAGAACCATCCCGCCCAGCTCGTGCTGCTGGCGCTGGGTTTCACCGGGCCCGAACGCTCGCGCCTGGTCGACGACCTCGGCGTGGCGTTCGACCAGCGTGGCAACGTCGCCCGCAACGACCACTGGATGACCAGCGCGGAGGGGGTCTTCGTGTGTGGGGACATGGGTCGGGGTCAGAGTCTCATCGTGTGGGCCATCGCCGAGGGGCGCTCCTGTGCCGCCGCCGTCGACCACTGGCTGGAGGGTCGGACGTTCCTGCCCGCGCCGGTGACGCCGACGGACCAACCATTGCGCTAGCCGGCCGCACCGACTCCCCGGGCCACCCAAGCACGTAGTGGAGCTCTACCGGCAACCCGAGGTCCACCGCCGACGCTGGTGGCTGCTCGCCGTCCTGAGCCTGGGCCTGGCCCTCGTGATCATGTCGATCGCCGGGGTCAATGTGGCGCTGGCCAGCCTGCAGCGCGATCTGGGTGTCGGCCTCAGCGTCCTGCAGTGGATCAACAACGCCTACACCATCACCTTCGGGGGGCTCCTGCTCTCCGCGGGTGCGCTCGGTGACCGCTACGGCCGCAAGGGCGCATTCGAGGTGGGCCTGGTGATCTTCGGAGGCGCCGCACTACTCGGCGGGGTCTCCGGCAGCGCCGCAGTGCTACTGGTCTCGCGAGCGCTCATGGGCCTGGGTGCTGCCTTCATCATGCCGGCGACGCTGTCCATCACGACGAACATGTTCTCGCCGCGGGAGCGCCCCAAGGCGATCGCCATCTGGGCGGGCGTCGCAGGAGCCGGCGGCGCGCTGGGCCCTCTCGTGACAGGCGTGCTCATCACCGGCTGGTGGTTCATCCCACCCGGTGGCTGGGAGTTGGCCTTCCTCTACAACGTGCCCGTCGCCGCAGTGATTCTTGTGGCCGCCGCTGTCTGGGTGCCCCGATCCAGCGACCCCGAGGCCGCCAGGCTCGATCCCGTCGGGGCGGTCACCTCACTCGTGGCGCTCAGCGCGTTGCTGTTCGGGATCATCGAGGGCCCCGAGCGAGGCTGGACCTCACCTCTGGTGCTGGCAGGATTGGCTGTGGCGATCGCGATCGGTGCGGCGTTCGTGGCCTGGGAGCGGCGGGCACGGCAGCCCATGCTGCCCCTCTCGCTGTTCGCCCAGCGCCGCTTCACCGTCGGTGCCGGAGTGAACACGATGGCGTTCCTCGTGCTCATCGGGTTCTGGTTCCTGCTGGTGCTCTACGTGCAGTTCGCCTTGGACTACAGCCCCCTGCAGGCCGGGCTGGCCACACTGCCCGACGCAATGGGCGGGATCCTCATCGCACCCCTCACCCCCAGGCTCGTCAGCCGCTTCGGCGCGAGCCGCGTCATGGGGGTCGGCTTCGGTGTGCTCGCCGCCAGCTTCGGCCTGCTCTCACTCGCCGATGCGACCACCGGCTACGGCTTCTTGGCGGCGCCGATAACACTCGCGGGCGTCGGTCTGAGTCTCACGACCATCCCCGCCACCAACGACATCATGGCGAGTACGCCCCTGGCAAAGGCCGGCGTCGGCTCGGCGGTCAACGACGCCACCCGGGAGATCGGTGCGGCACTGGGTATCGCCACGCTCGGCACCCTGTCAACGGTGATCTACCGCCGCACCGTCGACCTGGCGGGCCTCCCCGGTTCGGTGGCCGGCGCCGCGTCGGACTCGCCGGGCGCAGCCCTCGAGATCGCGTCCGGCCTCGCCGCCGACGACGAACTGACCGGCGCTCAGGTGGACGCCATCGCCACCGAGGTCGCCACGGCGTTCAGCCGCGCCTTCGCGTTCAGCATGCTCGCCGCCGCGGGCATCTCGGTGGCGTGCGGGCTGTGGGTGTTGCTGGCTCGCCGCGACGGCCCGGCGAAGCGGAGCCGACCAGTGGCCACAAGCGCCGTCGTCAACGGCCACGACACACGCGCGGGTGACGAACAGGACACCTGAAGGCGCCGGTCCGCGGGTTCTAGCCGCCGGGCTCGGACAGCCAATCCAGCGCGGCGTCGAGGAAGTCGAAACTCTTCGGGGTAGCGAAGTGGTCCACGCCCCGCAGTGTGCGCAACTCCGCATCCGGCAGCGCTGCCATGAGTTCGGTGGGTGGACCCGAGTGGTCCCGGTCACCCAGGGCGACCAGGACCGGACACGTGATCCGGGTAAGCCGGGAGACTTCGATGTTCGCCTCGAAGCCACCCAGCAAGGCGACGAGTGCCTCCCGGTCCACGTCCGGCCGGTCGACTAGGGCGCTGAAGTAAGCCATGGTCGGATCCTCAGCGCGCTGGACGGCCGCGACGGCTTCGGCGACCCGCCGGCGGTACTCCGGATCACCGCGGATGATGTTTCTCCCGACGCCGGCGACGACCAGCCGCCGGAATCGGCCCGGTCGTTCCGCGGCCACGCCCAACAGCAGGCGGGCACCCAGCGAGAAGCCGATGGCGTCGAGTGGGCCCTCAGGCAACTGTTCGGCCAGCCAACCCTCCAGATCCGCGTAGGCGGCCGGATCATGCGGCTTCGGCGCCGCACCGTGGCCCAGGACGTCGATGGCGTGCACCTCGCGTCCCGCTTCCCGTAGCAGGTCGATCCACCCCAGAGATCCCCAGGTGCGGCGGGCGGAAGTCCCGAATCCGTGGACCAATACGACCGGCGGCATTCCCACGGGGCGACCCTACCGTTGGGCGAGCGGGGTCCTAGCATCCGGGCGTGCCACCCACCAGCCTCCGTCGTGCCAGCGAGGAGATCGCCCGACGCAGTCCGGAGATGGCTCGCCTGCTGGCGATACACGGACCGTGCCGGTTGGGCACCAAACCCAAACGCCACGAGAGGTTCGCTTCCATCGCCCGAGCGATCGTCTACCAGCAATTGGCCGGCGCGGCGGCCGGAGCCATCTGGGAGCGAGTCCGGCAAGGACTCAGCGGCGACTGCACCGCCGCGGGGATCCTCGAGGCCGGGCCGGAGGCCTTGCGCGCAGCGGGACTCTCGGCAGCGAAGACGGCAGCGATGATGGACCTCGCCGAGCGTGATCTGTCCGGCACCCTTGGACTGGCGGGCCTCGGACACCTCGGTGACGAGGAGGTCGTGACGAGACTCACCCAGGTCACCGGTATCGGCCCGTGGACTGCGCACATGTTCCTGATGTTCACGCTTCACCGGCTGGACGTCTGGCCCGTCGGCGACCTGGGGGTGCGCAAGGGCTACGCGCTGGCCTTCGCACTGCCCGCGGTGCCTGCCTCGGCGGATCTCATTGAACTCGGCGAGGCGTTCCGGCCGTATCGCTCCGTCGCGGCCTGGTACTGCTGGAGGGCCTGCGAGCGCGCCTGAAAAGGATGAGGCCCCCAGTGGCTCCTCGGCTTGCGCCGGTCGGCTTCTCGAGGCCTGCGCTCTGACCGACGACGGGCCTGCGAGGGCGCTGGAAAAGGATGAGGCCCCGAGTAGCTTTCCGGCTTGCGCCGGTCGGCTTCTCGGGGCCTCCGTTCGAACCGTCTCCCAGCGGTCGGACCACCCCGCAGAGGTGGCCCGCCTCCTCCGATCCTCCCCGGTCTCTACCGATGGCCGCAGCCTCCGGCGGTTCCGGTTCGGTTCGGAGCAGATCCACCTGCCTTGCGGCCGGCGGATCCGCAACCGGATCCTGTTTCCAGGTTCCAGCGGAGCCGATCCTGGCCGAACCCTCTGCCCGCCTCCGCCGGAGCCGCTTCGCACCGGTTGCCCGGTTCTCTGCGTTTCCTGCGGGCCCCTCTCCTCGCGGCAAGGAGCAAAGCAGGTGATTCGGTTGAGTGTGAGTTTGGCAAGGCGTCCCGGTGCTTGCAATCGCCAGACCCCTGAATTGGCCGAAATCCCCAGGAATCCGCGAGAAATCCCCAGGCGGACCCACGCTGTCAACAGGGTTGCAGACACTTCTCAACGAACTGGTCAACAGGAGTCCTTCCGGTGCGTCCCTGCGGGCACCCTCCCCAGGCCCAGAGGGTCCCGAAGAAGCTCACCAGGAGCCACGTTCCGCCAGCACACCACGCAGCACGCTCGGCCGGTCGGTCATTAAGCCGTCGACGCCCAAGTCCAGCAAGCGGTGCATGTGACGGGGATCGTCGACGGTCCATACGTGCACCTGCAACCCGCGGCGATGAGCCGACTCCAGGAACCTCTCGTCGACCAGTGCCCGCCCCTCGATATGTGCGGGCACCTGCACGCAAGCGGCACCACCTGTGGCGACCGGTACGGGGAGCCCCCGCGAGGACAGCCACAGCCGCGCCACGCCAACAGGGCCCAGACTCCGGCATACCGCGGGCCCCAGGATCCCGGCCAGGCGCGCGGTCCGGCGTGACTTGAACGAACCGAAGCAGACCCGCTCGGCAATCCCCAGATCACGCACCAGTTCGGCCAAGGGTTCGACAACCTCGTCACACTTCGGATCGATGTTGAAGCGAACCGTCTCCCAGGCGCCCAGAACGTCCACCAGCCGGGGCACTGGTTCGATTCCATGGACCCGGGCGGCGGAGACCTCTGCCCAATCGAGCTCCGCGACCCCGCCGCTGCGATCGGTCAGGCGGTCGAGTGTGGCGTCATGGAAGGCGACCACCACGCCGTCGCTGGTGAGCCGGGCGTCGGTCTCCAGGTACCCGAACCCCAAGTCCACGGCCCGCTCGAATGCGGCGACGGTGTTCTCGGGGGCCTCGTGGCCGCCGCCACGGTGCGCGAAGGCCAGGGGCCCGTCGTGTCGCAAGTACGGCGGCAGATCGGAGATGGCGCGGAGACTAGCGACACCGGTAGCCTGCTCACACGATGAGGAGTCGAGGTCGGTTGTGTTCCTGCGACCTGGACATCCGCCAGGTTTCCGCCGGGTCGTCGCGATGACCGCCGACCGTCGGCGCACGAAGATCGTCGCCTCGATCGGCCCTGCCTCCGAGAGCCCCCGGGTCCTGGCGGGACTCATGGGTGCCGGGATGGACGTGGCCCGCCTCAACCTGTCGCACGGATCACTCGACGCCGCACTCGAGCTGTACGGACGAATCCGGGGTGTGGCGAGCGCCGAGGGGCGCGAACTCGGCATCCTGGCCGACCTGCCGGGGCCGAAGATCCGGGTGGCTCCGCTGCCACGCGGCGGCGTCATGCTCGAACAGCATGCCGAGGTGATCCTGAGGCCCGGGCGCACCGCCAGCGACGCACAGGTTCTCGAGGTTGACTACGAGCGCCTCCTCGACGATGTGGAGGCGGGGGATCGCGTCGGGCTCGCCGACGGGCAGATCCTCATCGAGATCCAGTCTGCGCACAACAGTGAGTTGCGCGGCCAGGTGCTCCACGGCGGCCTGCTGCGCGGGCGGCCGGGGTTCTACATCCCCGCCGACCGGCTCAGCCTCACCACACCCACCGAACGGGACCTCCGCTACGCAGAGGCATTAGCCGAAGTTGGTGTGGACTTCATCGGCATGTCGTTCGTGCGAGGGCCGGAGGACCTTCACACTCTGGGAACCGCAGCACCGCCGGATGGGCCGCTGCTGATCGCCAAGATCGAGACTCGTCCCGCGGTCGAGAACATCGACGCCATCATCAACGCGGCCGACGCCGTGATGGTGGCCCGGGGCGACCTGGGCATCGAGATCCCGATCGAGAACCTGCCGCACCTGCAGAAGGACATCATCCGCCGCTGCATCGCCGGCGGCCGTCCGGCCATAACCGCCACCCAGATGCTGGAATCCATGATCGACTCGCCGGTGCCGACCCGCGCCGAGGCGTCCGACGTTGCAAACGCCGTCTTCGACGGCTCCAGCGCCGTCATGCTCTCCGCGGAGACGGCGATCGGCGCCGACCCGGTACACGTCGTCACCACGATGGCACGGATCGCCCAGGAGGCCGATCTCCGCTTTGACCACACCAGCTGGGCGCAGAACATCACGCAGCTGCACATGATCAACCCGGACCAAGCGTCGCTGTCGGTCACCGACGCGATGACCACCGCGGCCTCACGAGTCGTCGAGGAGGTCGACCTGGCGGCACTCATCTGCGTGTCCGGCAGCGGCTTCACGGTCCGCTCCATGGCGCGATTCCGGCCGCGCGTTCCGGTGCTCGGCTTCAGTGCCGATCGCCGGACGGTGCGCCAGTTGACGCTGAGTTGGGGCGTAGAACCCATCTGCCTTGCCAGCGAGACCGCATACGAGTCACGGGTGGCCGACGCCGTGGAGGCGGCAACGGAATCGGGGCACGTGCGCGCCGGTGATCTCGTCGCGGTTCTTGCCGGCATCAATCCGGCGAGCCGCAGCACCGACGTGTTGCGACTCGTCCGCGTGCCCGGAGACCTGCGAGAGCTCCGTCGCGTCCCGCAGCCGGTGCGATAATGCGGGCAACTGTCCAATGAACCGGGGGATGACCGCTGCCGGCGAGCCCCGGTTCGAGGCCCACCGAGAGCCGGCCGGCAAGGAGCGCATGTGAGCGACGTCCCAATCTCGCTGAGCCGGTCCGGACCGCCGGAGACGGTGCTGGACCCCGAACCAACCGAGGCGCTGGCCCAGCTGGCGCGTGCGTTGGCCGCGCCCGGCGCGGAGAGGCACTCCCTCATCAGCGATGTCGTCTCCCGCTGGCCCCAGTTCCTGGAAGGTTGGGCTCGGCTGGGCCAGGAGGCCCGGGACACGGTGGAGGCCTACGCCTGCTTCCGTGTCGGCTATCACAGAGGCCTGGACCGGCTCCGTCACAGCGGTTGGCGCGGTTCGGGGTACGTGCGCTGGGGACATCCGCACAATCGCGGGTTCCTGCTGGCGCTGGCGGGTCTGGCGCGCACCGCCGCGGAACTGGGGGAGCAGGAGGAGGCTAACCGATGCGAGCAGTTCCTGGTGCAGCTGGATCCCCAATGGTCGCCGGAGCGGTTCGATTCCTGAGAGTCCCGCGACGAAGTTCAGCGGCGCCGTGCTCGCCGGCGGCGGAAGCAGGCGCATGGGCCGGGACAAGGCCTTCGCGTCTTTCCAAGGGCGCCCCCTGGCCGAGATCGCTCGCGCTGCTCTCGCCGAAGCCGGGGCAGTCGAACTGCTCAGTATCGGCGGCGACGAGCCTCGCCTCGCCCTGCTGGGTTTCAGGGCGATACGAGACGACGACGCCGGTGAGGGTCCGCTGGGTGGGCTGCTCACGGCGCTCCGGTCGGCAGTGGGGGAGTGGGTCGCCGTCCTGGCGTGCGACCTGCCTCGCGCCGACGCCGCGACAGTGCGCGAACTGCTGAGGCACACCCGCGAGGACATCGACGCAGTCGTGCCGCTGCTCGACGGTCGGCCACAGCCGGCCCACGCCGTGTGGCGGCGCGAATGCCTGCACTCCCTCGAGCCGCTCTTCGATGCGGGTGAACGCCGCCTGCGCGCCGCTGCTGACCACGTCCGCGCGCGGCTGGTGACCGTGCACGACCCCACCACCCTGCAGGACGTCGACACGCCGCACGACCTGCACACCTTGACGCTCTCTGCGGCGCCGAATCCACCGCAGGCACCAGGGGCGCCGGCAGGCGGCCCCCCCGATCCTGCCGGAGCCGCTTCGGGCTCGGTGCAACTCGGCGTGTCATGAACGGAGCCGACTCCTGAGCGACTACGAACTGGTGACCCACGAGGCGCGCCTCGTCGAACTCGTCGCCGAGGCCTGCGACGCGCCGAGCTACGCGCTCGACACCGAGTTTCACCGCGAACAGACCTACTATCCCCGCCTCGGTCTGGTGCAACTGGCCTGGGCGGATCGGGTGATCCTCCTCGACCCGCTCGCCGCCTCGCTGGAACCCCTGGGAGCACTGCTCGACAGCTCGGCCACAGCGGTCATGCATGCTCCCGACCAGGACCTCGAGATCCTGCGACATGCAGTCGGCCGGGTGCCGGCAACCCTCGTCGACACGCAGACGGCGGCCGGATTCTGCGGGATGCGCTCCGCATCGCTGCGTGACCTGCTCGCCCGGTTCTTGGATATCGACGTTGCCAAGGGCGACCGGCTCACCGACTGGCTGCGACGGCCCCTGCGGCCGCAACAACTCGAGTACGCGGCCGGCGACGTGGTCCACCTGCCGGCCTTGTGGGCGGCCCTCCGCGACCGCCTGAAGGACCGTGGCCGGTTGGGGTGGTGCGAGGAGGAATGCGAGGTATTGCGTATCCGACAAGCGGCGTCGCGCCGGCCCGAGGACGCCTGGCAGCGAGTGCGAGAGCTTCGCAGGCTGCCACGGCGGTCCCAGCCAATGGCGATCGCGGTGGCGGCTTGGCGCGAGAGTCGTGCCGCGCGACTGGATCTCCCGGTTCGCTACGTGCTCAGCGATCTGGCGCTGGCGGCGGTCGTGCAGGCCTCGCCGGCCTCTCAGACCGCGCTCGCTGCGGTGCGCGGGGTGGACTCCCGGGCCATGTCCCCCGCCACGGGAGCCGAACTGCTGGAGGTCATCAACAAGGCGCGGCTCAAGCCACCGCAGGTGCCCCGGAACTCGAGAGGTCCCGACAGGTCACACCTCCAGCCGGTCGTCTCGCTGGTGTCCGCCTGGCTCTCGCAGGTCGCCCGGGACGACCAGTTGGACCCAGCACTCGTCGCCACCCGAGCCGATCTGGCCGCGTTCTTGGAGGCGGAGCCGGGGGCGCGGCTTGGGGCCGGCTGGCGCTATGAGCGCTACGGATCTCGGGTTGAGGAGCTGATGACCGGCAAGGCAGCGGTGGCGCTGGAGCCGGAGGGCAAACTGCGTATCGAGCAGCGATCCGGGCTTCCGCTCTGAGCAGCACGGGTCGCGTTCGCGGCACCTCTGCCGGAGCCGTGCCCCGTGCCCGGGGAATATGCTGGAGGTGGACGGGTGCACCGCACTAGAATGCTCAATCCCGCGGGAACGCGCGGCGGTAACGGCGTTTCTCGCCAACAGACAGAGCTGGACGCCGGAGATGCGGCGCTCGGCCCAGCGAGTTCGGAGTTCTGGTTGTGAAGAAGGGACGCCACCGGCGCTACGAGGAAGCCCGCGCTCTCAAGCAGACCAGCGACAGTTTCGATGAACTCTTCGAGGATGACGAAGAGCCCTGTCCCGAGTGTGAGGCGCTCCCGGGCCATGATCACCGGTCGTGGTGTGCGCACAGTTCCGACGCCTAGTGCCCGACGGCCGGCCACTGTCTCGCTGAGCGAGACCTAGCGCCCCTGCGAGGGGTTGCCGGCCCTCCCGGGACCTCTCAGCCGCCGGTCTCCTCCAGGATCTCGTCGAGCTTCAGAATGTCGTCCTCCAACACGAGGCCGACGAACGAACCGTCGGCGGTCACGACGGCCAGCATCTCGACGTCCGCCTTGTCCATCGCCGCCACGGCGTCACGGAGGGTCCAGGAGGGATTCGCCACCGGGAGGTCCGTCGCGGCCATCTCCCCGACGGTCCTGGAGTCCCATTCGCTCCGCGGCAGGTCGCCGATCTGATCCAGACCGCACATCCCGCCATAGCGGCGCCCCTCCACCACCGCCACCTCACGCTCGCGCCGGCCGAGGACGTGCATGGTCATCAACTCCGAGATCGTCGCATCGGGTGGAACGGTCAGGACGTCGGTCCGGAGCACCGAGGTGATCGGCAGCATGAAGCGGCGCTCGAGGTGCCCGAGGCGTTCGGCAGCCTGGTGGGAGGAAACGCCGGCTCGACCCGCCACCAGTTGCGCCACGGCCGCCGCCACCAGTGCGGGTACCACGAATGCGGAGCCTTGGCTGGACTCGGCCACGAACATGACCGCGGCGATCGGCGCGCGGTACCCCGCGCCCAGGAACGCCGCGAGTCCGAGCGTCGGATACAGACCCGTCTCGCTGTGGTCCAGCAGAATGCCCACCACCGTCCCCATCAACACGCCCTGGACGGCAAGGGGGATGAACAATCCTCCTGTACCGCCCGCCGCCACCGTCGCCAGCGTGGCTACGATCCGGATCCCGAACAGCGCCACGATGAGCCAGACCCCCCGGGGCACGTCGAGCACCCATTCGGCGGAGCGCACGCCGGGACCCAGGCTCAGGGGTGCCCCGAAGAGGGCGTTCGTGGCGAATGCCAAACCGCAGAGCAAGCCTCCGGTGGCGACGATGCGGGGCACCGGCCCGAAGCGGCCCGGCAGGGCCTTGCCCCAACGGACGAGCGCCGAGAACCCCCGCCCCCCCAGTCCCGCGGTGACACCCACCAGCGCACCACCCAACAGGTCGACGATCGCCAGAGTCCGCGCGTCTCCCGCCAGACCGGGAAAGACCGGGCTGGTGTCGCCCAACACGACGGCGAACATCAGGAAACTCACCGCCGAGGCCACCAGCGAGGGCAGTAGTGCCCGGCGCGTCACGTCGTCGCGGTACGGGGCCTCCAGAGCGAAGATGACGCCCGTGGCCGGCGCTCGGAAGATTGCCGCAACGCCGGCGGCGGCACCGGCGGTGAGCAGCATCTGTATCTCCTCGCGGCGCAGGAAGCGCTGCAGGAGGCGTTGCAGGTTGTGGGCCACGGAGGCTCCCGCGTAGATCGACGGGCCCTCCATACCCAGTGCCCCGCCACAACCGATCGTCGCGGCTCCCGCAAGCAGCTTTGCGGGAAGCTGGCGCAGCGGCAGCCGCGGCGAGCGCTCGTGAAATGCCTTGATGTACTCGTCGGAAGTGGCCGGCGTGGTTCCCCGCCCTCCCACGAGGCGCAGCAGCAGCGCCGCCGCGCAGAGCCCGACGAACGGTCCGAGAGCCTGCTGCCACAGCGGCAACTCGAAGAGCCTCTCCAGCATGATCTCGACGACGACCTGCTCGAAGAGCGCCACCAGCAGGCCGACACCGACACCCACGCCGATCGCCGCGCCGAGCACGCGCGGCAGGCGGCCGGCCGGCCGGAACGAGCGGAGAAAGCGCACCGGAGGCGAGGCTACCGGGCTCGCTCACCGGCGCTGAGAATCATCGGTTCTCCGCCCCGCGATTGCGCCGTCGCCGCGACCCGCCACAGCGAGGGCAGACTGCGGGTGTGAGCGACATCGAGGACACCCTCGGAGACCTGGCCGAGCGGCTCGCCGGAATCGCAATGGACATGGACGACCTGGGTTTCGAGTACCTCCGGGCGGCCGCAGCAGGTGGTGATCCCACCCACCTGGCGGTTGAGCGACGGCTTCTCAAGGCCCGCCGGGCGGTCGCCAGGGCGGTCGCAGCGCTGCAGCCGAACCCCGAGGACGACCCGACGCCCCTCTGAGGACTCCGGCGGCTCAGGCGGTGAGCTCGGCGGCGCGTCCCGCGAGGGTCTCCAGCAACTCGTCGAAGGACTTGGCGAATGCCGCCACTCCTTCAGACTCGAGAACTTCGGCCACCTCGGCCAGATCCACACCCACATCAGCGAGATCGTCCAGGTCCGCTGCGGCCCGGTCCAAGTCGGCGTCGATCGTGCGCCGCACCGTGCCGTGATCCTCGAACGCCTCGAGGGTTGCCTCGGGCAAGGTGTTGACCGTGTCAGGTCCGATCAGGTTGTCCACGTACAGCGTGTCGGGGTAGGCGGGGTTCTTCGTCGAGGTGGAGGCCCAGAGAGGACGCTGCACGCGGGCGCCGCGGGCGCTCAGGGCCTCCCAGCGCGGCCCGGAGAAGCAGCGCCGGAAGATGTCGTACGCCAGCTTCGCCTGCGCCACCGCGATCCGGCCACCGAGCGCCCGGGCCGCGGGGGTGCCCACGGCCTCCAAGCGCCTGTCGACCTCGGTGTCCACCCGGCTCACGAAGAACGAGGCCACCCCGGAGATGTCGCTCAGATCTCCCGGGCGGCTCTCGAGTCCCGTCAGGTATGCCTCGATCACATCCTCGTAACGTCCGAGAGAGAAGATGAGCGTGACGTTGATGCTGTGGCCCTCGGCGGTGAGCGTTCGCAGGGCGTCGACGCCGGCGGGGGTGGCCGGCACCTTCACGTACAGGTTGGGGGCGTCGATCCACCCGTGGAGTTCCCGGGCCGCCTCGATTGTGGCCACAGCGTCGTGTGCGAGTTCGGGGGCCACCTCCACCGACACGTAGCCGTCGGTGCCGGCGCTGCTGTCGTACACCGGGCGCAGCACGGCCAGCGCGGCACTGATATCGCTGGTCACGAGGTGCCAGTAGCTCTCCTCGGTGCCTGTGCCTGCCGCGGTCAACTCCGCCAGGTCGCTGTCATAGGCGTCGCCGGAGGTCATCGCCTTCTGGAAGATCGTGGGGTTGGAGGTGATGCCGCGGCAACCGCGCTCCACCCAGCGGTTCAACTCACCGCCGGTGATCCAGCTGCGCTTCAGGTTGTCCAGCCAGGGGCTCTGCCGCCCCACCTCGTGGAGTTCGACCAGCCTGCTCATGATGCGTCTCTCCCTTCAGCAGCAGCCGGGGGCCGTTGCGTCTCTCCGAGCAACTCCCGGGCTGCCGCCACGACACGATCGGGGTTCATGCCCAACTCGGCCAGGACGACGTTGCCGGGCGCGGATGCACCGAATCGGTCGACCCCCAAGGCACGGTCGACCCAGCGTTCCCAACCCTGGGTGACGCCCGCCTCCACCGCCAGCGAGGGCCGGTCGGGTGGAATTACCGCCTCGCGGTACGCGGCCGGCTGGGTGGCGAACAGCTCCCAGCAGGGCATGGAGACCACCGCCGCGGCGATGCCTTCGGTCCTCAGGCGCCCCGCCGCGCTGACGCACAGCGCAACCTCACTGCCCGAACCCACGAGCGTCAACGCCGCTGCGGTGGGTTCGCTGAGGACGTAGGCGCCGCGGTCAACCCCTTCGGGGGTGGTCCCCGCCAGCACCGGGGTTCCCTGTCGGGTCAAGATGAGAGCGGTCGGGCCCTCGCAGTCCAGGGCGGCCCGCCAGGCGCCGAGGGTCTCCGGCGCGTCCGCCGGTCGGATGACCGTCAGGTCGGGGATGGCGCGCAGGGTCGCCACGTGCTCCACCGGCTGGTGCGTGGGCCCGTCCTCGCCGACGCCCAGGGAGTCGTGTGACCAGCAGAACACGACCCTGGCCCCCGACAGGGCCGCCAGTCGCACCGCCGGGCGCATGTAGTCGCTGAAGACGAGGAACGTGCCGCCGACCGGCAGCAGGCCACCGTGGCGGGCGATACCCACCATTGCCGAACCCATGGCGTGCTCGCGCACGCCGTAGAACACCTGGCGCCCGTCGCCGGCCTCGCGGCTCAGCGGGGTCGCTGCGGCCAGCTTCGTGCCGGTGTTCCCGGTCAGGTCGGCACCGCCGGCCAGCACGTGGTCCATGGCGGTCGCGACGGCGTTCAGGCACGCGCCACTGGCCGCACGCGTCGCCACGGAGGTTCCCACCTCCCAGGGCCCGACGCCGTCATCCCAACCCTCCGGGGGCCGGGCCGCCCACACGCCTCCCAGGTCCGGGCGGGCTCCGGAGGCGTCGGCCCAGCGGTCCTCCCAGGCGCGGCGCGCCCCGGCTCCGCGGCGACCGACCGCGCGGTAGTACTCCAGCACGTCGTCGGGCACCCAGAACCGCTCGGTGGGCGGCAACCCCATCACGGCCTTGGCAGCCGCGATCTCGTCGTCGCCCAGGGCGTAGCCGTGAGCCGCCGGCTCGTCGGTGAGCTCGGGGGAGGGGTGGGCTATGTGGCTGCGCAGCACGAGCAGCGAGGGGGCCTCGGTCGCCATGGCGCCGCGCAGCGCCGCTTCGAGCGCATCGAGGTCCTCGGCCACTTCGCCCAGGGTCTCGACGTGCCAGCCGTAGGCCGCGAAACGAGCGGCAGCGTCGTCGGAGAGCCATAGGTCGGTCTTGCCGTCGATGGACACCCGGTTGTCGTCGTACACGTAGACGAGGCGGCCAAGGCCCAGATGCCCTGCCATGGACGCCGCCTCGTGGCTCACCCCTTCCGCGAGGTCGCCGTCACTGCAGATCACGAAGGTGTGGTGATCACAGAGTCCGGGGCCGTAGCGGGTGCGCAACCAGCGCTCGGCCAGTGCCATCCCCACGGCATTGGCAAAACCTTGGCCGAGCGGGCCGGTGGTGACTTCCACGCCGATCGCGGTCTCGGCCTCGGGGTGCCCCGGAGTGCGGCTGCCCCACTGCCGGAAGGCCTTCAGGTCGTCCAGGGAGAGGTCGTACCCGCAGAGGTAGGCCATGCTGTAGAGGAGGATCGAGGCGTGGCCGGCACTCAGCACGAACCGGTCCCGGTCGGGCCAGTCGGGAGCCGCCGGGTCGTAGGTCATGATCCGGCTCCACAGCACGTGCGCCAGCGGAGCCAGGGCCATGGCGGTGCCCTGATGGCCCGAGCGAGCCGCGTGGGGCGCATCCATGGCCAGCGCCCGGACCACGTCGATGGCGCGCCGCTCAACAGCGAGGTCGCGGGGGGGACTTTCGCTGCTCACCGACCCGCTCCCCGGCCGAACAGGGCGACCGAGGCCGTGAACCCGTGCAGGTAGCTGCGGGGGCCCACGGGCCCGATCTCACCGGCACAGAACATCCCGGCCACCGGGGCCGGTGCGATGGCGTTCGACACCACCGAGGCATCCTGATCGGGAACCTCGAAGAGACGGCGTCCCCTGCCGTTGCAGGTGAACAGCAACGCTCCGTCAGCACACCGCCCCGACATGAGGCCGCTGAGGTCGTCGCGCGCCGTGGTGGCGTCGCGCACGTGGAACTGCACCGTGGTGCCGGTCTCGACAATGTCGCCCACCGCCAGGGCCTGCGAGGTTCGCTCCAACCCCAGCACGCCGCGCACCAGGAAGTCGCCCCTGTCGAAGTCCAGTTTGTGTTCGTTCACGACGATGCCGACGTGAAGGCCGCGCTGCACCAGGGCGCGCTCGGAGGCATCGAGACCCTCCACGATCCCCTGCAGGCGTTCGAGTGCGGGTCGTCCCCCCAACTCGTGAATCAGGTTGCGTTCGCCGTGGGTCACGACGTAGGGCCGCCCGATCGGTCGGCAACCTTGGGACACGACGGTCCGGAGTTCGGCCCTCGACTCCAGCAACAAGCCGACGGCTCCATCGTCGAACACCTCGCCGCCGAGTACGAGGCGGTTTCCTCCCGCCGTCGGTGACGCGGAAGCCAGCCCTCCGATTGCGCGAACCTGCGGATGGTCGGCTCCCAGCTGCACCAGCAGGCGGTCGGCGGGGAAGCTGAACGGATCGGCTATCAGCAGCAAAGTGCGCGGCCGATCGCCCAGCGGCGGGAGATCCTCCACGGGCGAATGCTCGGGGGTGAGAGCGGGACCCAGACGCACCGGTACAGCGCCGCTGAGGGGAGCGGCCCAAGCCGCCACCGCCGGCGTCTCCTCCAATTCACGGCCTCCGGCGATGACCGACACCGCAGCGGCGCCCAGCATCCCCTCGGGGGGGAGCCGTTCGGCGAGGATGGCCGCCAGGTTGTCCATGGCGTCGGAATGCGCTGCGGTGGCGAAGAAGATCACCGCAGCGGGCGGGTCGGCCTCCAACGAGCCGGCCAGATCGGCGGCGACCGCCGCAGCCGCATCCGCCGTGGATTCGGCCTCCGAGAGGGCCACTGCAAAAGTCATCGACGCGGCGACCGTAGCGTCGGGCTCACTCGTCCGCCGGCGCCGGCGCCGGCGCCAGCAGGGCGTAAGGGACCACCGTCGTGGGGCCGTCGCCCAAGCGGCAATGCGCCTCCACCGTGGAGTAGTCCTCGAACTGCAACTCCGCCCTCACCAGCCGGAAGCTGAACTTACCGGGCTCCACCTGCAGGTATTGCACGTTTCGGGCGATCTGGACACCGTCCCGGGTGTAGACCACCTCGAGCACGTCGTTCCCGTCGCTGCCGGCGGGACACCGCACGATCACCACGAGATGCGGAGTCCACAGCAGCGGCAACTCGCCGGATGCCATCACCGAGAAATGCACCCCGGACAGGTCGAGGCGCGTCGAGGGACCGGGAACCTCCCGGACGTCGATTTCCTCGATGAACAGTGCGGCGACAATCTGCACGCCCTGACCGTACCGCCTCGACCGCCGCGAAGGCGGCTTCTGAGGGGCCGGACAATCCCCGCGTCGCGGCGTGGACGCCGGCGCGCCCCGGTCGGGCAGGGCGGGCGTACAGTTTGGGCGGTATGTTCCGCATCTTCGTGCCGCTCGTACTGCTCGCCGTGGCGGTCGCGACCTTGCTGGTGTCCAATCAGCTGGCTGACGAACCCGTGCCGGGCCAACCCCTCGGCGTGGCCGGTGCGGACCTTCCACTGCTCTCGGCGCGACGGCTGCCGACCGCGGCCACCAGCGCCACTCCGGTCACGACACCGAAGCGAGAGGTGACGCTGGAACGGGACCTGACGGCGCTGGTGATCAGCGCCCCCGCCGAGAGTTGTGTCGTGGTCCGCCAGGGCGGCGAGGATCTCTTCGCGAAGGATCCCGATGAGCCCCTCGTGCCCGCGTCGCTCCAGAAGCTGGCCACTGCCCACGCCGCCCTGTCGGCCCTGGGACCCGACTACACCTACCGGACGACGGTGATCGCAGAATCCGAGCCGGTCGACGGCGTCCTGCCCAGCGATCTCTACCTGGTCGGCGGCGGGGATCCGCTGCTGGCGACCGAGGACTACGCGGAACTCCTGGCGGTACAGGGAGCGGAGCCCACCCGGCTCGACGGGCTCGCCGCCGAACTCGTGGCTGACGGGCTCACCCGCATCAACGGCGCCGTCATCGCGGTGGCGGATCGCTACGACGACGCCACGTCGGTGGCCGGTTGGCCCGAAGAATGGGTTCGAGCCGGCGCGTCCGGGACCCTCAATGCGATCGCGCTCAATCAGGGGTATCAGGCACCGGAGGGAATCACCGGGACGGCCGGACTGCTCCCCGAACCCGAGCCGGCGCTGCGTACCGCCGCCCTGTTCGACGACATGCTCGAGGCACGGTCGGTGACGATCCCCGAGCGTCCCGGCGTGGCCACACCTGACAGGGACTTCAGCGCCTACCTGGAGTTGGGGTCGATCACCTCGGCGCCGCTGAGCAACTACCTGCGCTTCATGCTCTCCGAGAGCGACAACACAACTGCCGAATTGATCCTGAAGGAGGTTGGCCGGTCCTGGTCCGGCCGCGGCACGACCCTCGACGGCGCCCTGGCGGTGCTGGAGTTGCTGGCCGCCGATGCGGGCCGTCCCGTGCTGGTGTTCCCGCCCGTTGACGGCTCGGGTCTCAGCCCCGAGAACGAGTTGACCTGCCGTCAGGTCACCGACATCCTCGAGATCGATGGCCCCGATGGAACCCTGGCGTCCTACCTGCCGGTGGCGGGTGAGTCGGGCACCCTGCGCAATCGCTTCGTCGACTCCACTGCCGCCGGGCGCGTCCGGGCGAAGACCGGCTCATTGCCCGGCGTGTCCTCCCTGGCGGGTTTCGTCACCGGTGACGACGGCCGGCCGATCACCTTCGCCGCCATCTTGAACGGTGAGAGGCTCGCCGCCATCGACGGCGACGCCTTCCTGCAGCAAATGCTGGAGATCCTGGCGGCCCACCCCAACTTCGCCGAGACCGGCGACAGCGGCACCGAGACCCTCGACGGCGGGGGATAGTCGCCGTGGCCGCATCGCCGCCGGCAGCCTCGGCGGTGCGAGAACTGGCGATGTTCCCGTTGCAGCGGCTGCCCTTTCCGGGCTCCGCGCTCCCTCTGCACGTGTTCGAGCCGCGTTACGTGGAGTTGACGGAGTCCTGCCTCGACGGGGACAGCATGTTCGGCGTCGCGCTGATCATGCGCGGATCGGAGGTCGGAGCCGATCCAACCCAGGTCCGCAGCGACGTCGGCGTGGGTGTACGGATTCTCCGGGCGCGCCCGGTGGAGGGGCAACGGTGGATTCTCGAGACCGAGTGCCTCGACAGATTGCGGGTCCGCCGCTGGCTTGACGACGACCCCTATCCCCGGGCGCTCACAGAATCCTGGCCCGATTCACCGGCTCCCGCCGAAGACACTTCCGGCCCGGCGGAGGTCGTTACCGAGACGTACCGGCGAATCGCGGCACTGCTCGGAGCCGCTGGGACCGGTGGGACCCCCGAGCTGCGTTTCGACCGGCTCAGCGACGACTCCGCCCGGGCCGCCTACCAACTCTGCAGCGCCGCGCCGGTCGGGGAACTGGACCGGCTGCGCCTCCTCGAGGCACCCGGCACCGTGGAGCGTCTCCACCTGCTGGCGGAACTCCTCGGGGGCGTCGAGGACACGCTTCGCCTGCTCGCCGACACCGGCGAGGGACCCTCGCGGGACTGAACCGGCGCATCGCCGGGGCCGATTCCCCGCCTCAGGGCCCTCCGAGGGCGGGCGGTAGACTCCGCGGCATGGTTGCTGCCAGCGGTGACGAGACGCGGCCTCCCGACGGACCCCCCGCCGGAGCCGGTGCGCCGGAGACCGACACGGCCTCGCAGGGTGCACTTACCGATCCGGCCACCGCTCTCACCGAGTTGCGTGACGTCGTCCTTGCCTATTTCCGCCAAGAGGCCGTCGACCCCCTGAAACGTCTGGTTGCCTGGCTGGGCTTCGGCATTCTGGGAGGCGTCTTCGTGTGCACGGGGCTGGTCCTTCTGGCACTCGCCGCCCTGCGGGCCTTGCAGACCGAGACCGGTGGGCATCTCGCCGGCACTCTCAGCTGGACGCCGTACGCAATCGTGCTGGCCGGGGTGTTGGTGGTATTCCTGTTCGCACGCTCTGCCGCGCGAGCACGACGGCGCGGTGGCCCGGAGGAGGAGAAGTGACCCAAGGCCGCTCCGGCGACATCACTCGCGAGGATCTCGAGGCGCAGTTGCAGCAGGTGGCCGATGCCGTCAACGTCGCCAGCGCCCCTGCCCGGCGGAGTGGCTTCCGCCTCGGCGTGATCGGCGGGATCGCTCTGGTGATCCTGGCATTCTTCCTCGGCAAACGCCGTGGCCGCCTGACTCGCACCTTCGTCGAGTTGCGCCGGTATTGAGCCCGTGGCCGCCGCAGCGCTGAGTCCTCTGGCACTGGCACGACGGCGAGGCATCACCCGCGGGCTGCTGGGCGACAGCACCTTCTGGCTGCTGGCAGGGGCTCTGGCATGGGGTCTGCGAGGCGTGCGCAGGGCGCTTCGACCCATCGAGCCGGCTGCCCGCACCACGTTGCGGTTGAGACCGGGGGAGCGGCTCGTGGTCTCGCACGGCGCATCGCGCCACCGCCGCTTCCACGCCGGGCGCGCGTGAGCGGGGAGACGGAGAGACACCGCAGCCGGGGGGACGGCACGGCGGGCTCGGGCACCCCGCGGTCCGGGGAGGGATTCGGCGACGGGGAACTGGTCATGCTGGTCGACCGGAAGAATCGCAGCTACCTGCGCCGGCTGGAGCCCGGAGGCTTCTTTCACTCCCATTCCGGGCTCGTGGCCTGGGATGATCTTGTCGGCCAACCCGAAGGCAGCGAGGTGCGATCGGTCGGCGGGACCCGCTTCCGGGCGTTCCGCCCCACGCTGTCGGACTTCATCGTGAAGATGAAGCGCGGGGCACAGGTCATCTACCCCAAGGACCTCGGCCCCATGCTGCTGCTCGCCGATGTCGCTCCTGGCCATCGGGTGCTGGAATCGGGCGTGGGATCCGGGGCACTGTCCCTGGCGTTGCTGCGCGCCGGTGCCGAGGTGTTCGGCTACGAGATTCGCCCCGACTTCGCTCGCCGCGCGCACAAGAACGTGCAGGAGTTCCTGGGGCCGGAGGAACTGGCCCGCTACCACATCTCCGAACGCGACTGCTACGAGGGCATCGACGTGGACCGCCTGGACCGAGTGGCCCTGGACCTCCCCGAGCCCTGGCGAGTCGTACCGCACGCCGAGGACCGCCTCCGCCCCGGTGGCATCCTCATCGCCTACACCCCCAGCGTGCTGCAAGCCACACACCTGCGGGACTCACTGGAGCGCGGCCCCTGGGCACTTGCCGCCACCGTCGAGATCCTGCAGCGAACCTGGCATATTGCAGGGGAGGCCGTCCGGCCGGACCACCGGATGGTTGCCCACACCGGGTTCCTCACGCACGCCAGGCGGCTTCCGGCCTAGAGGCGACCGGCCGTGAACCTCCTCGACCTGGGCTTGCTGGGGCTGCTGGGGCTGGCGGGGCTG
>JAPONU010000154.1 GCA_026713745.1 bacterium | reverse complement strand
CGGTCCGAGGACGCGGTGGGTGCTGCCGCCGATGCCGACGGCGCTGTGGTGGTGGCCTACGGGCGACTCATCGGCACCGATGTGCTCGACGTACTGCCGGCGCTGAACGTCCACTTCTCGCTACTGCCGCGCTGGCGGGGTGCCGCGCCGATGGAGCGGGCGATCCTGGCGGGTGACACCACCACAGGTGTCAGCCTCATGGCGCTGACCGAGACCCTCGACGCCGGCCCCCTCTACGCCCAGGCGGCGACGCCCATCGGTCCCGCTGAGACCCTTGTCGAGTTGCGGGAGCGGCTCGTCGATCTGAGTTGCCCGCTGCTGGTGGAACTCTTGCAGGGCGGGCCGCGCAACCCCGTGGCGCAGGAGGGGGAGGTCACCTGGGCCGCCAAGATCGGCGAGGACGACCTCCGCCTCGACTGGGATCGCCCGGCCGCCGAGCTGCACCGGCAGATCCGCCTGGGCCAGGCTTGGACCACGCTGGCGGGGGAGCGCTTCCGGATTCTGGGGGCAACCGTCGAGGCGACCCACGAGGGCCCGCCGGGCCTGCTGCAGGGTCTGGTGGTCGGGACCGCCAGTGGTGGCCTACGTCTCAAGGTGGTCCAGGCTGCCGGACGCAAACCGGTGCCGGCCGACGACTGGCGCCGAGGTGCCCGCCTCGGTGGAGCCTGTCTGCTCGGCACCTGAGGGTTGTCCGCGGCGTGTGCCCTCCCGGTAGGGTCGCCACGTGACCGATCTGCGTGCTGCCGGGCTGCGGGCCAAGGTGCTCACCGTCTCTGATGGGGTGATCGCCGGGGTTCGGGAAGACCGCTCCGGTGATGCCCTCGAGGAGCTGCTGGTAGGCGCCGGCTACGACGTGGTGGAGCGGCGCGCCGTCGCCGACGGCACCGAATCGGTGGCCGGGACACTGTCCGACATGACCGACGGTTTCACCGGTCTGGTCGTGACGACCGGCGGGACGGGTTTCGGGCCGCGAGACCTCACGCCCGAGGGCACCCGGCAGATCGTCGAGCGCCTCGCCCCCGGGCTGGCCGAGGCGATGCGCCTGGTGAACCCGCTGGGGCGGCTCTCCCGGGCCGTGGCCGGCACCCGCGGCCGGGCCCTGATCCTCAACACCCCGGGATCACCCCGCGGCGCTGTGGAATGCACCGAGGCGGTCCTCGACGTGCTACCCCACGCCCTGCGCCTCCTCAGCGACGAGCCGACGGCCCACTGACCGCCCGCGAGAGCGACGCCCTGAACCTCGCCGACGACTCGTTGCGTCCGGAGTTGGCTCGTCTGGCACGACACTCGCACCGATTGGAATATTGATATACAGTAAAGATATGGTAATATATTGATACTGATCGTCAACCCATGATCAATTGAGTCTAGGAGGTTGGGCTACCTTGGCACTGGCTCTGAAGCAAGTTCTCCGAACCAGGGGAGTCGTCCTTGAGTAGCAGTGTGCTGATGAGCGTCAGCGGGTCCCGGCCACAGCCCTCAGCCCGGCAGCGGGTCGAATTGGGCTCGCGGGCCAACGCGGCGGCGGTCGCGGCTGCGGCGCCTCCGTCGCTTCTCGATCGCGTAACGGCAGAGCCTCAGCGGGCGTTCCCGGCGATTGCGAAGGACCCGGAAGCGGCCGCGGTGATAACTCGGGCGGTCCAGAGCCTCCCGAGCGCCCACGTGATCCACCTTGGTGATAGCCGGCGCTTCGAGCTCGATCCGGACAGTGTCGAGCTGGTCGTCACTTCTCCTCCGTATTGGACTCTCAAGGAGTACAACGACCAACCTGGCCAACTCGGCCAGGTTGCGGATTACGAGGAGTTCTTGGACGAACTTGACGAGGTGTGGCGCCACGTCCATCGCGCCCTCGTCCCCGGCGGGCGGATGGTGATCGTTGTCGGGGACGTCAACGTGTCGCGACGGGCGTTCGGGCGACATCTGGTGTTCCCGCTGCATGCCAGCATCCAGGAGCGTTGCCGACTGATCGGATTCGACAACCTCGCGCCGATCATCTGGCACAAGATCGCCAACGCGAAGTACGAGATGGGCGCCGGCGGATTCTACGGCAAGCCCTACGAGCCGAATGGCGTGATCAAGAACGACATTGAGTACATCCTGCTGCAGCGCAAGCCTGGCGGATACCGCAAGCCCGAACTGGCCTCGCGGCTCATGTCCGTTCTCGCAGCCGAGGATCACGCGGAATGGTTCCAGCAGATTTGGCGAATCACCGGGGCCTCGACGCGGGACCATCCTGCGCCCTTCCCGCTCAGCCTGGCCGAGCGCCTGGTCCGCATGTTCTCGTTCGTCGGCGACACGGTCTACGACCCATTCCTGGGAACAGGCACGACCGCCACCGCAGCAGCGGCTTGGGGCCGCAACAGTGTTGGCTGCGAGATCGACCCGGTGTACTTCCAACACGCCGTGAAGAGAGTGCGCGGTGCACTCGAATCGTCGAGTCAACTGACCCTCGACCGTACGGCCTAGGTCGTGGCTGAATCGCCAGACCCTACGGGCCTTGCTCTGGTTGAGCAGTTCGGAAAGTTGGCCGCTCCGACAATCGACGACTACTGCGCTACGTCTGCGGAGTACATCAGAGGAGCGTCGCAGATCAGCGATCAGAAGCGTAAGGCGGCGCAGCTGCGGCTCTCCAACGGGTTGTCTCGCGCGACTCTCACCAGCTTCCGGGCAGCGGGGCTCAGCCTGGACGGCGCCGTCGCAGGTGAGCGAACGGTCGGCGGAGGCCTGCGGAGTGTGAAGGCAGATGTCTCGGAGATCAGCGAGACCGACGGCCTGAAGTTGGCCATCGAGATCAAGCCCGTGCACTTGGCGGTGGGACGCGCTATCTGGAACCGATTCGGAGACATCCGAACGTTCGCGGTCAACGTTCATCTCAAGTTCCCGTTCGCAGTCGTCGGCGGCATCCTCACGCTGCCGACGACGGAGCGGCTGAGGTCGGGACATGACGATGACTGGAAACCGACGACACACCTGATCGAGCGAGCCATCGGGCGGTTCACGCGTGCAGGCGGTCGACAGACTGAGGGCGATGCTTCTCACTTGCTGGAGGGCATCGCGGTCGTGGTCTTCGATCACAAATCGGGCCGCATGGATCCCGAGCTTCCCGCCGACGGCACCGGCCTTCGATGGCAGGAGTTCATCGACCGGATGGCCGAGGCGTACGACGCTCGCTTCGGTGGCGAGTAACGACACGAACTACCCTGTCCTGCGTCTGTTGGCGCCGTCTCGGTGGCCATTTGCTGGGTCCCGGCCAACAATGCCGGGGATGCGTCTGGGCCGTGGTTCGTGCTGTTCAGCTTCAGTCAAGGTGCCCGGCATCTGCTCGCTGATTTCTTGGATCGTGCCGCTAGGGACATTGCCGCTGAGCATCGCCGGAGTCTCAGTTCGCCGCGGGCTGGACTGGTCAGTGGACGATCTTGGCGAGGGGGAGTTCCAGGATGTCGGTGGCGCCGGCGTCGGAGAGTTCGGGGATCAGTGTGTTGATGACCGCCTTGGGGACGACGGTCTCCACGGCGAAGCCTTGGCCCCGGTAGAGCTCGTTCACCGTGGGCGCCTTCATGGACGGCAGCAGGTCGATGACCGCTGTCAGGGCGGCCGCCGGGACGTTCATCTTCACGAGCACGCGTCCCCGTGCCTCCAGCACGCCGGTCAGCAGCGTGGCGATCTGGCCCATGGCGTGGCGCTTCTCGGGGTCGGCGTGGGCAGCGGGGTTGGCGAGCAACTCGGTGTACGACACGAGCACCGTGTCGATGATCCGCAGCCCCGCCGCCCGCAGGGCGCCGCCCGTCTCGGTCAACTCCACGACACAGTCCACGATCTCGGGCACCTTGGCCTCGGTGGCGCCGTAGGAGAGCTGCACGTCGGCCTCGATGCCCCGAGCGGCGAAGAACTGGGAGGTGAGGTAGGGGTACTCCGTCGAGACCCGTACCCCGTTGGGCAGGTCATCGGCGCTCTGGTAGGGCGAATCCGCGGCCACGGCCACGACGATGCGCACCGGCTGGTTCGTGGCCTTGGAGTAGCCCAGCTTGCACAGCGAGACGACCTCGGCGCCGCTCTCGGTCACCCAGTCACGGCCGCTGATGCCCAGGTCGAAGATCCCCTCGCTGAGGTATCGGGGGATCTCCTGAGGGCGGAGTATGCGGACGTCGTCGACACGAGGGTCGTCGATGGTGGCTCGGTAGTCCACCTTGGACATTCGCCGCACGTTCAGGTCGGCGTCGCCGAACAACTCCAGTGTGGCTGCCTCCAGAGATCCCTTCGGCAGCACCAGCCGCAACATCCCGACCACGCTACCGGCGCCGCCCGTGGCCTGGGCCGCCGAAATTCTGAACCCCTCGGCTGAGGTTGCCCCGGCGGGGATTGGGATCGGGTCGTGAGCCGGGTGGCCCTGTCGAGAGGGTTCAGGCGACCGCCGATCCGGCGAACGTCGGCGGCGTAGTTCCGCCCGGGGCCGGTAGTCGCGGACCGGCGGTCGATGGGGAGACGCGGCGGGTGCCGCCGCGGGCGATGATGTGAGTGTGACATTGGTCACATCTGCCTGAACCGCTCGGGTCGATTGCCCGACACCGGCTGCCGCAGCCCGCTGACCTGGGAGTTTGTTGTATCTGCAGGCCGGTGCTGCAGGCCCGTCGCCCTCCAATTCGGCCAAGGATCCAACAGATGTTGCTAGTAGGTCGGATATTGACTATAATATGTGAAGACATGGCACAACGGGTCACCGGGCGGGTGGGCCGGGAAGCTTCCAGGAGGGGGTGATGGGTAGATGGACTCTGATATGAAGTCCCACGGCGCCGAATCGGCTGGCGGTGACTAGGCGGGGGCGGCACGGGACCGCGAGTGGGCGGTGCTGGGGGAGTGGTTGGCGTCGCCGCCGCCGTTGCTGCACAAGGTCGACCTGGAGGTCCTACAGGAGTGCTTGGCGTTCATGGGCCGGGCGCGGTCCGCACTCGCCGCCGCGGAGGCCGACGTGGTGGCCGAGATCGCCCGCCGCGACGGAGACGCCGCCGCGGCGGAGACTCTGTGCCGGACCCAGAAGCGGTCCCGGTCCGGTGCCCGCAAGGCCGTCAAGACCGCCGCACAGCTGGGGTGGGCGCCGGGTGTTGCCGAGAAGCTCGCCGACGGCGCCATCACGCCCGAAGCCGCCGGGCTGATCCTCGACGCCGCCGACGGTGAGACGCCCGTCGACCACCGTGTCCTGCTCGACGCCGCCGAGTCCGAACCCGACGACCTGTTCCGCCGCACACTCAAGGACCACGTCAACGAGCGCACCAGCGAACAGGAACTCCAGCGGCGCCGGGAAGCTCAGCGGCGCCGGCGCCGCGCGTCGATCAGCGAGCAGCCCGACGGCATGTTCCACCTGTTCGCCCAATTCGACCCGCTCACCGGCGCGCGAGTGCAGGCGGCACTGGTTTCCAAGGCTGACGAACTGTTCCGCAACGAGGACTCCACCCTCGAGAACACCTGCCTGTTGTGCTGGCGCTGCCACCACGTCCGCGTCCATCGAAACGGCGAAGAAGTCACCCGCCACCCCAACGGGCGCCTCATGACTACCGCGGGTTGATGAACTACTCGGCTCCGGGATCGGAGTCCGGGCCGCCGCCTGAGGTTTGCTGGACGAAGACCATGCGGAGACTCTGCAGCGCCTCGCGGAGCGTCGGCTCGGAATCGCCGAGACGGCCGGCCAGGCCCTCGACCAGGAGCCCCATGGCGTCGATGGCCAGGCGGGCCGCCGCGGGGCGGGGCGGGTCGGCCGTGAGGTGGATGGCGCCCAACTCGTACAGCCCCATGGCGTGGTTGGCCACCACCACGTCGGGCGGGGCGGCGGCGAGCCGCTCGCGCGCCGCTGCCAGCTCGGCCAGGATCGCCTCGGCTCGTTCCCGGTCCTCGGGGTCGAGGTCGTCCAGATTCACCTGTTCGTCGACGGCACCGGGAATTGCCGTGCCGTCCTCCGCGCCCGTGCTGTCAGGCTGCGGATCTCGCGGCACGTGGTGCTCGCCACCGGGGGTCCAAAGTGTCATCGCAGCCTCCTCGCGTTCGTCCTCTTCGATTCTGCTGCGCTTGCTGTTACTCTATGCCCCGCCTGTCGGGCCCGAACCGGGATCGTTACGGTTTGGACCTCGTGCAGCTGCGGCCTGGTGCTCCAGGCGCTGCGGGCAGGTGCATGCCGGTCCGTACACTCCGGCACGCAGAACGAACGTGTCGTGCCGGTGACACGGTCGACTGAGAGAGGGGAAGTCACGATTGCTGAGTGATAGGCCATAGCTGCGTCGGCAGGTTCCGAGCCGCTAGTCAACGAGAACATCCAGGCGCCACAAGTCCGCTTGGTGGGTCCCGACGGAGACCAGATCGGGATCCGTCCATTGGCTGAGGCCCTCTCTATCGCACAGGCGCACGGCTTGGATCTGGTGGAGGTGGCCGACAAGGCCGAACCGCCCGTCTGCCGGATCATGGACTACGGGAAGTACAAGTACGACGCCGCGCAGCGGGCACGAGAGTCGCGCAAGAAGAGCACGCAGGTAGTCGTCAAGGAGATGAAGTACAGGCCCAAGATCGGGCGTGGCGACTTCGAGACGAAGACCCGCAAGGTCCGGGACTTCCTGACTGCCGGCAACCGGGTGAAGATCACAGTGATGTTCCGCGGTCGCGAGACGCTGCATCCCGAACTGGGCCAGCGCATTCTCGACGAGGTCTCCGAGGTCACCGGCGACTTGGCCCGCATCGAAGCCCCGCCCCGCCAGGACGGGCGCAACATGGTGATGGTCCTGGCCCCCGACAAGCGCACCCGCAAGTAACCCCACCTACCGCCGGTGCTCGAGCGCCCGCGGAGCCCGTGCCGCAGTGCTGGTTGCCGGCGCGGGTTGTGATCCGGCTCCGCTCGCCCGAGCCTTGACAGAGTTGCCGGCCGATCACCGGTCATCGAACCCGGAGAGGAACGACAATGCCCAAGATGAAGACCCGCCGGGGTGCCGCCAAGCGCTTCAAGGTGACCGGATCCGGCAAGATCGTGCGGCGTCACGCCTACAAGAACCACATCCTCGAGAAGAAGGCCCCGAAGCGCAAGCGTCAGCTGCGCCGCGACGGGTCGGTGAGCAGCGCCGACACGCCCTCGGTACGCCGCCAACTCGGTATCTGAGGATCACCCGGGAGGTCAGAGCACATGGCCAGAGTCAAGCGATCGGTCGTTGCCCGCAAGAGGCGCAAGGCCACCCTGGCACGCGCCAAGGGCTACTACGGCAACAAGAGCCGCACCTGGCGCGGCGCCAACGAGCAGCTCCTGCACTCGGGGCAGTACGCCTTCCGGGATCGCAGGGCGCGCAAGGGCGAGATGCGGCGCCTGTGGATCCAGCGGATCAACGCCGGTTGCCGCCAGCACGGGTCCACCTACAGCACGTTCATGGCGGGGCTCCGCACCGCCGGCGTGGAGGTGGACCGCAAGGCACTCGCCGACATGGCGGTTCGTGATCCGGACGCCTTCGCCGCGCTCGTGCGGCTGGCGGAGGGGGCCCGCACCAGCGATCTGCCCAGCGGGTCCTGACCCGGCCCCGCTGCACCGGCGGGTGGCGACGTGGTGCCGTTGACCTCCGTGCGACCGCGCCTGGCCCCACTGCGCCGTTTGGCGCGCTCGGCGGCCGCCCGGCGAGCCGACGGGGTCTTCCTCGTGGAGGGCGCCACGCTGGCCGCCGAAGCAGCGGCTGCGGGCCTAGGTGTTCGCGAGGTCTATATCGAGGGTGCCCGCGCCGATGAGGATGAGCGGCGCTTGGGGGACCGTTTGGCCGGCGCCGGCGCCACGCTGATTTCCGTCGAGGCCGGAACGCTCGCCAGAGTCGGGGCTTCGGTGACGCCGCAGGCGCTGCTGGCCGTCGTGGAACGCCCCGTCGCATCCGCATCCGAAGAGGCAGCCTCGTTCGTGCTGGTGGCCGTCTCGGTCGCCGACCCAGGCAATGCCGGCACCCTGCTGCGCTGCGCCGAGGCAGCCGGCGCCGGCGGCGTGATCTTCGCCGGCGACGCAGCCGACCCGTACGGGCCGAAGGCGGTGCGAGCCTCGGCCGGATCGATCTTCCGCCTGCCCCCGGCACTGTCGCAGGATCCGCTCGCCTCTCTGAACGATCTCCGGGCAGGGGGCCTGCGCACCGTCGGGGCCGCCGCCGGCCGGGGCCTGGCGTATGACCGGGCCGACCTGTCCCCGCCGCTGGCGCTGGTTGTGGGAAACGAGTCGCACGGCCTGCCCTCCTCACTGGCGGGAAGCATCGATGAGTGGGTGCACGTGCCGCTCGGTGGCCAGGCCGAGTCGCTCAACGTCGGCGCCGCAGCCGCCGTGCTCTGCTTTGAGGTCCAGCGCCGCCGCCGGGACGCACCGGCCGCCGACGGGACAGTCCTCGACCGATGATTTGCGCCGTGCACCTCGTTCCCTTCGATTCGTCATCCCGGCGAAGGCCGGGATCCAGTGTTCAGCCGCACCGCTCGCGGTACCGCAACCTGCTTTCTTCACCATGACTCCTGACGCACCCGCCGCCCTGGCTGCCGAGGCCGGCGCTCTGACCGCCGCGGCCATCGCCACCCTCGAGGCTGTGGGCAGCGTCGCCGAGCTGACCGCAGCCCGCCCCGACCTGCTCGGCAGGGGTTCGCCGCTGACAGGGCTGCGCCGCCGGCTGGGCGGGTTGGCACCGGAGGATCGACCGGTGGCCGGCCGCGCCCTCAGCGAGGCGCTGGCCACCGTCGAGGCCCGCTACGACGCCCGTCTCGAGGAGTTGCGGGCCGCCGAGCGCCGCCGGCAGCTCGAGGCCGAGCGCCTCGACCTCACCGAGCTGGCCGAACCGCCGCCCCTGGGACGGCTGCACGTGATCACCCAGACCCAGCGGCGCCTCGAGGACGTGTTCTGCGCCATGGGGTACACCGTCGCCGAGGGCCCCGAGATCGAGACCGAGTGGCACAACTTCGGGGCGCTCAACTTCCCACCGGGGCATCCGGCACGCGACATGTACGACACCCTGTATGTCGACCACGGCCCGCCTGCCGGCACGCTGCTGCGCACCCACACCTCTCCTGTGCAGGTTCGGGTCATGCAGAACCAGTCCCCGCCGCTGTACGTCGTGGCGCCGGGCCGCTGCTACCGCCAGGACACAGCCGATGCCACCCACATGCCGGTCTTCCACCAGATCGAGGGGCTCGTGATCGACGACGGCATCACCCTGGGCGACCTGGCCGGTGCCATCGAGACGTTCACGACGGCCTACTTCGGTCCCGGGTTCACGTCCCGCCTGCGTCCCTCGTACTTCCCGTTCACCGAGCCCTCCGCCGAATTCGACGTGCAGCGCCCCGACGGCACCTGGCTCGAGTTGGGTGGCTGCGGCGTCGTGCATCCCTCGGTGCTCGAGGTCTGCGGCGTGGACTCCGAGCGCTGGAGCGGGTTCGCCTTCGGCTTCGGCATCGACCGCCTGGCCATGATCCGCTACGGCATCGCCGACCTGCGGGACCTCTGGACCAACGACGTGCGGTTCCTGGAGCAGTTCTGATGAAGGTGCTGCTGTCCTGGCTGCAGGAGTTCACGCCTGTCGAGGGTTCGCCGCAAGGAATCGCCGACGATCTCTCCGACCTGGGCCTGGCCGTCGAGGAGATGGTCACCTTCGCCGCGGCGCCTGCCGGCATCGTCGTGGCCCGGGTGGCCGGGCTGCGGCCGCATCCCGACGCCGACCGCATCCAGCTCGTGGATACCGACGCCGGCGACGGCGAGTTGCGGCAGGTCTGTTGCGGCGCCTTCAACATGGCCGTCGGGGATCTGGTGCCCCTCGCCACGGTTGGTACGACCATGCCGAGCGGGCTGGAGATCGGGCGCCGGCGCATGCGCGGCCAGGCCTCGGAGGGCATGTTGTGCTCGGCGGCCGAGCTGGAGATGGGACCCGATGCCACCGGCATCATGATCCTGCCGGCGGGCCTCGAAGCGGGCGACGATCTCACCGCTGCCCTGGGTGTTGCAGGCGACGTGCTGTTCGACCTGGAAGTGAACCCCAACCGCCCCGACGCCCTGTCGGTCCTCGGCGTGGCCCGCGACCTGGCAGCCCGCCGGGGCCTGCCTTTCGAGCTGCCTCAGCCGCAGGTCGAGACCTCCGGGGCTCCTGCAGGGGAGTCGACTTCGGTGGAGATCCTGGCTCCCGACCTGTGCGGGCGCTTCAGCGTGCGAGTGCTGCGAAACGCCTCCGGGGCCCGGACTCCACCCCTGCTGGCCCGGCGCCTGCTGGCCCTCGGCATGCGACCCATCAACTTCGTCGTGGACCTCTCCAACTACGTGATGTTGGAGATCGGCCAGCCCTCGCACGCCTTCGATGCCGACTTGGTGCCCGGCGGGGCGCTGGGAGTGCGACGGGCCGCCGAGGGCGAGCAGGTCGAGACCCTCGACGGCGTCGTGCGCACGCTCGATGCCGGCGACGGGGTAATCGTCGACGCCTCCGACCGGGCCATCGGCATCGCCGGTGTCATGGGCGGCGCCACCGTGGAGATCTCCAGCGGGACCCAGGTGGTGCTCCTGGAGGCCGCTTGGTGGAACCCGACCGACATCGCCCGCACCTCGCGCCGCCTGGGATTGCGCAGCGAGGCTTCGGCCCGCTTCGAGGCCGGCGTGGATCCCGAGATCGCTCCGTGGGCACTGGAACGCTTTGCCGAGTTGGCCGCACCCGGGGGAGTGACGCTGGCGCCCGAGTTGGTGCAGGCGCAGGGACAGCTGCCCCCGCGCCCGACGGTGCGCGTCCGCACCGGGCGGGTCAACGCCATTCTGGGCACCGGCCTCACGCCCGCCGAGATGCGCGCCTGCCTCGAGCCCATCGGTTTCGGCGTCAGCGCCGCCGCCGGTGAGCCGTCCCCCGAGTTCCGCAGCTACCCGGGCGAGGTGTGGGATGTGACGGTGCCGTCCTGGCGCCCCGACAGCTCCACCGAGATCGACGTGATCGAGGAGGTGGGCCGTCTCTGGAGCTACAGCCGCATCTCCCGGACGGTTCCCAAGTCGCCGCACTCCGGCGGCCTGACGGCCCGCCAGCGCTCCCGGCGCCGGGCGCACGAGGTGCTGGCGGGATTCGGGCTGATGGAGGCCATGCCGCTGCCGTTCCTGGCTCCCGGCGACTTGGAGCGCTGCGGCCTGCCGCCCGACGGGATCACGGTGACCAACCCGCTGGTGGCCGAGGAGTCCGTCATGCGCACGTCGCTGCGGCCGGGCCTCCTCAAGGCGGTCGCCTACAACGCCGCCCGTCGCCAGCCGGGTGTGGCCCTGTTCGAGATCGGACGCGTGCACGCACCGGGCGACGGCGAGTTGCCCTTCGAGAGCGACCACCTGGCGGTGGCCCTGGCCGGCCATGAGGCCCCCGCCGCGGCAGCGCTGTGGGAGCGCCTGCGCCGCGCCATGCCGTTCGTGCCGACCGAGGTCCGCAACGAGGCGGTGGCCGGGCTGCACCCCACCCGGTCGGCGACCCTTGTCGCCGGCGGTGGGACGGTCGGCCTCCTCGGCGAGATCGACCCTGCGGTGACCGAGGCCTTCGACATCGCCGAGCGGGTGGCCTGGCTGGAGTGCGATCTGGGCCTGCTGCTGGAGTCCCACCTCGACAGCCCCCGCTACCGCCCGCCCAGTCGCTTCCCGTCCAGCGACGTGGATCTGGCGTTCGTCATCGACGACGCCACCCCCGCCGCGACGGTCGAGGGGGCGCTGCGCCGGGCGGCCGGCGACACGCTTGTCTCGCTGCACCTCTTCGACGTGTTCCGCGACCCCGACCGGCTCGGCGCCGATCGCCGCAGCGTCGCCTGGCGCCTGCGCCTGCAGGCCGCCGACCGCACCCTCACCGACGCCGAGGTGGGCGACATCCGCGCCGCCTGCATCCAAGCAGCCGCCGCTACGGGAGCCGCCCTGCGGGAGTGAGTCGGCCGCGCGACTCCCATTGCGACTCCGTCCGAGGCGGGACGGAGTCGATCGAAATCCAGTATTGCATATTGATTCATAACACTGTATGATTGTGTCATGCTCTCCGTGGCGATCGTCGGAGCATCCGGTTTCGCCGGGGCCGAGTTGTTGCGCATCATGGCCGCGCATCCGGCCATGGCTGTCGCCGTGGCGACCGGTGACTCCCAGGCGGGCGTGGCGGTGGGCCATCTCTATCCGAGCCTCGGTCCGGCCTACCCGGACTTGATCTTCAGCAGCTACGAGCCGGATGAGGTGGCAGGTGCCGACGTCGTGTTCCTCGCACTGCCGCACGGGGCCTCCCAGCGGATCGTTCCGGCACTGCTCGAAGCCGGCACCGGCGCTCGCATCGTGGACCTCGCCGCCGATTTCCGGCTGCGCGATCCCGCCCTCTACCAGCAGTGGTACGGCGAGACCCACGAGGCCCCCGATCATCTCGATGCTTTCGCCTACGGGCTGCCCGAGCTGTACCGCGACACGTTCGCCGGCGCCTCCGCCGTGGCAGCGCCCGGCTGCTACCCAACCGCTGCAGCCCTGGCGCTGGCCCCGCTCGTTCGCGCCGGAGTCATCGAACCCGACGGCGTGATCGTGGACGCCGCCAGCGGCGTGTCCGGTGCCGGGCGACCGGCGAAGCCCCACACCAGCTTCTGTGCCGTCGACGAGGACTTCACGGCCTACGGGCTCCTGGACCACCGTCACACCCCCGAAATCGAGCAGGCCAGCGGCGCCGGAGTGCTGTTCACCCCCCACCTGGCGCCCATGAACCGGGGCATCCTGGCCACGTGCTACGCGCGCCCCTCCGGTGCCTGTGACAGCGACGACCTGCTCTCAGTCCTGCAGGGCGCCTACGCGGGCGAGCCATTCGTGACCGTGAGCGACCGCCCCCCCTCCACGAAGGCCACGCTCGGCTCCAACAGTGCCCACCTCACCGCCCGCCACGACTCGCGCACCGGCTGGATCATGACGCTGTGCGCCATCGACAACCTCGGCAAGGGGGCATCGGGGCAGGCGGTTCAGTGCGCCAACCTACTGAGCGGGATCGACGAGACTGCCGGCCTCGCCACCGTGGGGATGTACCCGTGAGTGTCACCGCCGTCGACGGGTTCCTCGCCGCGGGTTTCACCGCGGGCATCAAGCCGTCGGGCACTCCGGACATGTCGGTCGTGGCCACTGCCGACGCCGCGCCGGTGGCCGCAGCCGGGGTGTTCACGTCCAACAAGATGACCGCCGCGCCCGTGCTGATCACGCGCCGCAACCTGGAGGTCTCCGGCGGGAGGGCAGCGGCCGTGATCCTCAATAGTGGCAACGCCAACGCCGCCACCGGTGCGCAGGGCCTTGCGGACGCCGAGCGCATGTGCGATCTCACGGCGCAAGCCCTGGGCTGCGGCAGCGATCAGGTGCTGGTGTGCTCCACCGGCCTGATCGGCTTCGAGTTGCCGATGGACCTCATCGTCGCGGGAATCCCGCGGGTGGTGGCGGCCCGGCACGCCGGCGGCGGCAGCGAGGCCGCCAGAGCCATGATGACAACCGACACGGTGCCCAAGGAGGTCAGTGTGGACGGCGGCGGCTTCACGGTCGGCGGCATCGCCAAGGGTGCAGCCATGCTGGAGCCGAACATGGCCACCATGCTGGCCGTGCTCACCACCGACGCCGCCGCGGAACCCGCTGAGTTACAGCGCATCCTGCGCGAAGCGGTCTCGACCAGCTTCAACCGTCTCACCGTCGACGGCGCCCAGTCCACCAACGACACCGTGCTGCTGCTGGCGAACGGCCGCGCCGGCCCGGTGCCTCACCATGAACTCGCCGCGGCCGTCGCCGGTGCCTGCGGTGACCTGGCGCTGCAGATGGCCGACGACGCCGAGGGTTCCACCAAGACCGTGCTGCTGCGGGTCACCGGCGCCGCCGGCGACGCCGAGGCCGCCAAGGCCGCCAGGGACTGCGCCAACTGCCAGCTCGTGAAGTGCTCCTGGTTCGGCGAGGACCCCTACTGGGGCCGCATAGCCAGCGAGTTCGGCGCCGCCGGTGTGGCGTTCGACCCCGAGCGCATCACCATTTCCTACGGCGAGCACGTGGTGTACGCCGAGGGGCGCCCCCAGCAACCCGACGCCGAGGCGATCGGGGCGTACATGCGTCAACGCCGCCTGCACCTGAACGTGGATCTCGGCATGGGCGACGGGCAGGCAGAGATCGTCACCGTTGACCTCTCCCACGCGTACATCGACGAGAACTCCCGGACGAGCTGATGAGCCCCGATCCCGCTTCCCACACAAGCGCGCCTCAGGTCACCGCCGAGGTGCTCACCCAGTCGCTGCCCTACATCCAGCGCTTCGCCGGGCGCACGGTCGTCATCAAGTTCGGCGGTGTTCCGGTGAGCGATCCGGATGCGGCGCGCGCCATCGCCGGCGATGTCGTGCTGATGCACTCCGTTGGGATCCGCCCGGTCATCGTGCATGGCGGCGGGCCGCAGATCGATGACCTGATGGGCCGGTTGGGCAAGGAGCCCGCCTTCGTGGACGGGCGCCGTGTGACCGATGCCGAGACCCTCGACATCGCCCGCATGGTGCTGGTCGGGAAGGTCAACCGCGACATCACCTCGGCCATCAACGCAATCGTCCCGCTGGCCGTGGGCCTCTCCGGTGAGGATGCCGGTCTGATCCGCGCCGCGCCGCGCGATCCGGCGCTGGGCTACGTCGGCGAGGTGGCGGCGGTTAATCCGGGCATCGTCCGGAACCTCCAGGAACTGGGCTACATCCCCGTCGTCTCCACGATCGGGGCCGATGACGCCGCCCAGCCGTACAACATCAACTCCGACACGGTGGCGGGTGCTCTCGCTGCGGCGCTGAGTGCCGAGCGTCTCGTGGTGCTGACCGACGTGGCGGGTCTGCTCGCGGATACCGACGTGCCCGAGAGCGTCCTCTCGGATGTGACGGCAGGGGAGTTGGCGGGGATCCTGGCTCGCGGTGGTGTCGAGGGCGGGATGATCCCCAAGGTCGAGGCTTGCCTGCATGCGGTGCGCAACGGCGTCGGTTCGGCGCACCTCCTCGACGGCACCCATCCTCACGTGCTGCTGCTGGAACTCTTCACCGACGCCGGCGTCGGCACCATGATCCGCCCCGACCCCCAGGGGATGGACCCGTGATGCCGAGCCTCCGCGACATTCCGAAGTCCCTGCCCGAGATTCCGGCGTCCCTGCGCGTCATTCCGGCGAAGGCCGGAATCCACGCGGCGGCGATCCCGCGGACGCCAACTCACGAAGGCATCGGTTCCACGACGATCGAGAGGGCACCATGAATCCTCAGGCCGATCCAACTGCGAAGACGAGCCCGCACGCCGTCGCCGTGGGTGCGCCCGGCGGCGCTGAGCGCTGCCCGCTCATGCCCAGCTACGGACCGCCGCAGGTGATGTTCGTGCGCGGGGAGGGAGCGCGCCTGTGGGACCGCGAGGGGCGCGAGTACCTGGACTTCCTTTCGGGCCTGGCGGTCACGAGTCTGGGCCACAGCCACCCGCGGGTGGCCGAGGCCCTCGCCGCCCAGGCCCAGCGCCTGCTGCACGTCTCCAACCTGTTCGCCACCGAACACAACGGGCCCGTGGCACAGACTCTCGACGGACTGCTGGGCGGGGGAGGGCAGGTCTTCTTCTGCAACTCCGGCGCCGAGGCCAACGAGGCCGCCATCAAACTGGCGCGCCGCTGGGCCGGCTGGGGCCGCCACACCGTGATCTCGACGCTTCGCTCGTTCCACGGCCGCACGCTGGCCACCCTGCACGCCACCGGCCAACCCGAGAAGCACGAAGTGTTCCAGCCGCTGCCCGAGGGGTTCCGCCACGTGCCGTTCGCGGATGTGGCCGCCGTTGCCGAGGTCGTCGACGAGACCACCGCCGCGATCCTCGTCGAGCCGATCCAGGGCGAGGGCGGTGTGAACGTGCCTCCTGCGGACTACCTGCCGGACCTGCGGGCGCTGTGCGACGAGCGGGGCCTGCTGCTGATGTTCGACGAGGTGCAGACCGGTCTGGCGCGCACCGGGCGCTGGTTCGCCCACCAGCACAGCGGCGTGCAGCCCGACGTGGTCACGATGGCCAAGGCGCTCGGCAACGGTGTTCCCATCGGTGCCTGCTGGGCACGGGCCGAGGTGGCCGGCGCGTTCCGCCCCGGCGATCACGCCACCACCTTCGGCGGCCAGCCTCTCGCCACCGCCGCGGCCCGCGCCGTCCTGGAGTGCATGATCGAGATGGACGCTCCCGCTGCTGCCAACGCCGCCGGCGCGCGCCTGGCGGCGGGACTCGAGGCGCTGCCGTCAGTGGCCCGCGTGCGCGGCCTCGGCCTGCTGCTCGCCGCCGAGTTGGATCCGGCGCCCGGCCGCAGCGCCGGCGAGGTGGCCGCAGGGTGCTTGGCCGCGGGCCTGGTGGTCAACGCCGTCACGCCCAGCGCGGTGCGCTTCGCCCCGCCACTAGTGGTCTCGGCGGATGAGATCGACGAGGCGGTGGCGCGTTTCGCCGCCGTGCTGGCCGCTCCCGCTGAGGCGGCGGCCTCATGAGCCTCTCCCGCCGCAACCAGCGAGCCGAGGATCGCCGATCGCACGGTGGCAGCGAGGCCGGTGAGGCGGGATCTGGCCCGGACGCGCCCGCGGTGCGCCACGTGCTCGACGTGGACGACCTCAGCACAGCGGAGATCCTCAACGTGCTGAACCGCGCCAAGGCGGACGACCGGGTCAACACGCTGGAAGGCCGCGGTGTGGCGCTGTACTTCCAGAAGCCCTCGGCCCGCACCCGTCACTCGGCGGAGTTGGCGGTGGTGCAGCTCTCGGGTCATCCGGTCACGGTCACCGACACCGAGGTGGGCATCGACACCCGCGAGAGCGCTGAGGACCTGGCGCGCACCCTTGCCTGCTACCACGCCATCATCGGGGTGCGCGTCTTCGACCACCGCATCCTGCAGCGCATGGCGGCGGTGTCGCCGGTGCCGGTCGTGAACCTGCTCTCGGACCGCGCCCACCCCCTCCAGGCGCTCGCCGATCTGCTGACGATCCAGGCAGTGTTCGGTTCACTCGAGGGGCGCACGGTGGCCTATGTGGGCGACGCCAACAACGTGGCGAGCTCGTTGGCCCTGGGCGCGGGACGCACCGGCGTGGTGTTCCGCATCGCCTCACCTGCCGGCTACGGATTCAGCGACGACCACTTGGCACGCCTGCGCGCAGCCGGCGCCGAGGTGCACACGTTCGGCGATCATTTCGAAGCCGTGACTAGAGCCGATGCCGTCTACACCGACGTCTGGACGTCCATGGGTCAGGAGGCCGAGGCGGCACAGCGGATGCAGGACTTCGCCGGCTTCACCGTCACGCCCGAACTCATGGAGGCGGCGGCTCCGCACGCCATCTTCATGCACTGCCTGCCCGCCCGCCGGGGCGAGGAGGTGGCCGCCGAGGTCATCGACGGCCCCCGATCGCGGGTCTGGCAGCAGGCTGCCAACCGGCTCGGTGCGGCCAAGGGTCTGTTTGGATGGCTAACGGGTCCCACGATGGGCCAACCCCGCGGCGACCAATGACGGCCACGATTGCGAAGGCAGCGACGACCGTGAGAGGAGACTGGACGTGACCTCCGGCAACGTCGGCAAGCGTCAGCGACAGCACATCATCGAGCGCCTGCTGGGTGACGAGGCTGTCAACAGCCAGGAGCAGCTCGTGGAGTTGCTGGCCGAGCGCGGCGTGAGTGCCACGCAGGCCACCGTGTCGCGCGACCTCGACGACCTCGGGGCGGTGAAGGTGCGCGTCGGTGGCGGAGCGGGCGTCTACGCGGTGCCCGTGCCCGCCGAGGAGCGGGCCATGAGCGAGGACCACCTGCGCCGGGTCCTCAGCGACTGGGTGATCGGCATCGGCCGTTCCGCCAACCTGGTGTGCCTGCGCACACCCCCCGGTTCGGCCCACGTGGTGGGTTCGGCCCTCGACCGGGCGGGGCTCGGCGATGTGCTCGCCACCGTGGCCGGCGACGACACCCTCCTGGTGGTGGCCGCCGAGGGTTGCGACCCCGGCGCCCTCGCCGAACGCCTGCGCGCTCATGCCGGCCTCCCGCCCGAATCCCCGCTCCCCGCCAGCAAGGAGTTCTGAACCATGACCCGGACATCCCCACAGCCGGGCGCCCCCCGCAAGGTGGTGCTGGCCTATTCCGGGGGCCTGGACACCTCGGTCATCCTGCGCTGGCTGCAGGTCACCTACCGCTGCGAGGTGGTGACTTTCACCGCGGATCTGGGCCAGGGCGAGGAGCTGGAACCGGCGCGCGCCAAGGCGGCGGCTCTGGGCGTCAGCGAGATCCGCGTCGAGGACCTGCGCGAGGAGTTCGCCCGCGACTTCGTCTTTCCCATGTTCCGCGCCAACGCCGTCTACGAGGGCGAATACCTGCTCGGAACCTCCATCGCCCGCCCGCTCATCGCCAAGAGGCTGGTGGAGATCGCGGCCGAGACGGGCGCCGACGCCATCGCCCACGGCGCCACCGGCAAGGGCAACGACCAGGTGCGTTTCGAGCTGGGGGCCTACGCGCTGGCGCCTGGCATCAGGGTGATCGCACCCTGGCGAATCTGGGATCTCACCTCCCGCGAGCGCCTGCTGGCGTACGCGGAGGAGCACGGCATCCCGATCATGGCCGCGGCCGGCGGCGGCTCGCCGTACTCCGAGGACGCCAACCTGCTGCACATCTCCTATGAGGGGGGTCGCCTGGAGGATCCCTGGCTCGAGCCCGAAGCGTCCATGTGGCGCTGGACGGTGGCACCCACAGAGGCGCCCGACGAGCCGCTCTACCTGGAGATCGCCTTCGAGCAGGGCGATGCCGTGGCCATCGACGGCCGCCCGCTGCCGCCGGGCGAACTCCTGGCGGAGCTCAACGCCCTGGGCTCGGCGCACGGTGTGGGCCGCCTGGACCTGGTGGAGAACCGCTACGTGGGCATGAAGTCCCGCGGCGCCTACGAGACGCCGGGCGGCACGATCCTGCTGCGCGCCCACCGGGCGATCGAGTCGCTGACCCTCGACCGGGAGGTGGCGCACCTGAAGGACGAGTTGATGCCCCGCTACGCCTCGCTTGTGTACAACGGCTATTGGTGGAGTCCCGAGCGGCGCATGCTGCAGACGGCAATCGACCACAGCCAGCAGCTCGTCACAGGCGTGGTGCGCCTGCAGCTCTACAAGGGCAACGTCACGATCGTGGGACGACGCTCCTCCCAGAGCCTCTTCGATCCGGCGATTGCCACCTTCGAGGAGGACGAGGGGGCCTACCACCAGGGCGACGCCGACGGATTCATCAAGTTGCACGCACTGCGGCTGCGCACCGCCGCGGCCCGGGCCTCCGGAGGTGGTGGCGATGAAACCTGACGCCAATCCCGACGAGTCCGGCGCGCCGACGGTGAGCGGCACGCTCTGGGCAGGACGCCTGGACGTGGCGCCGGCCGACGAGCTGATGTCCTTCACCGTCAGCCTGCCGTACGACCGGCTGCTGGCTGCCGATGACATCGCCGCCTCGCACGCCCACGTGCGCGGCCTGGTGCGCGCCGGGTTGCTGAGCGACGCCGACGGCGTGGCGGTCGCGGCTGCGCTCGACGCCACCGCGGCCGAACTGGCCACAGATGAGTTCGCCTTCGCCCCCGGCGACGAGGACATCCACACCGCGATTGAGCGCCGCGTCACCGAATTGGCCGGTACCGCCGGCGCCCGGTTGCACACGGCCCGAAGCCGCAACGACCAGGTGGCCTGCGACCTGCGCCTGTTCGTCAAGCGCGAGCTGGCGGCGGTGGCCCGCGGCGTGCTCGGCCTGCAGCAGGTCCTGGCGGAGCGCGCCGCCGAGGTGGGCGAGGCGCGGGTGCCCGCCTACACGCACCTGCAGCGCGCCCAGCCGGTGCTGCTGGCGCACCACCTGCTGGCGCACGGCTGGGCACTGGCCCGCGACCTGGACCGCCTGTTGGATGCCCGCCGGCGCGCCGACGTGTCGCCGCTGGGCGCGGGTGCCTCCGCAGGCACGTCGCTGCCCATCGATCCCGACGCCACAGCCGCCGACCTGGGGTTCGCCGCCCGCTTCGAGAACTCCCTCGACGCGGTCAGCGACCGCGACTTCGTGGCCGAGAGCCTCTTCGCGCTGGCGCTGGCAGGCGTGCACCTGTCGCGCCTCGGCGAAGAGATCGTCTGGTGGTCCAGCGAGGAGGTGAGGTTCCTGCGCCTCGACGACGCCTGGGCGACCGGCAGCTCGATGATGCCCCAGAAGAAGAACCCCGACGTGGCCGAGTTGGCGCGGGCACGCGCCGGGCGGCTCATCGGCAACCTCACCGGCCTGCTGGCGACTCTCAAGGGGCTGCCGCTGGCCTACAACCGCGACCTGCAGGAGGACAAGGAGCCGCTGTTCGACTCCCTGGCGCAGGCGCGGGGCGCCCTGGTGGCCCTGGCCGGGCTGCTGGGGACCGCCTCCTTCGACGAGGCGCGCATGGCCGCCGCCGCCGACGACCCGTTCCTGGCCGCCACCGACCTGGCCGAGGTGTTGGTGAGCCGGGGCGTGCCGTTCCGCCAGGCACACGAGCGCATCGCCGGGGTGGTGCGAGCAGCCCTGGCGGGCGAGGGCGACTTCGCGGAACTGGCCGCCACTGAGGTGGGACCCGAAGCCGTCGAGGTCCTCAGCCCGGGGGGATCGCTGGCACGCCGCACGAGCCCCGGCGGTGGTGGTGCCGGCCCGGTGGCCGTCCAGCGCGAGCGCTTCGCCGCCCGCCTCGCTGCCGACGCCGCCCGCCTCGCAGCCCTCGAGTAGCCCCCGGCGTGACCGACCGCCCGGACCGCTCCTTCTTCGAGCGGCCGGTCACCGCGGTGGCGCCCGACCTGCTGGGCATGGTGCTGGCCTGCGGCGATCGGGCGGGACGCATCGTCGAGGTGGAGGCCTACGGCGGCGCCGACGATCCAGCCAGCCACGGCCATCGAGGCCGCACGCCGCGCAACGAGGTCATGTTCGGGCCGCCCGGGCACCTGTACGTCTACTTCACGTACGGGATGCACTGGTGCGCCAACGTGGTCTGCGAGCCGGACGGGCGCTGCGGTGCCGTGCTGGTCCGTGCTCTGGCGCCGCTGGGGGGCCTCGAGGAGATGTGGCCCGCGCGCCCCAAGGCTCGCCGCGAGCGTGACCTCTGCAGCGGCCCTGCCAAACTCACCGCCGCCCTGGGCATCGATCAGCGCCACAACGGCGCCGACCTCCTCGATCCCGCCTCGCCGGTGAGTCTCCGGCTGCGCGCATCGGGACCTCCCGAGTGGGCCACGAGCGCCCGCATCGGCATCACGACCGCGACCGATCGCCAATGGCGCTGGTACGTACCGGGAGATCCCAACGTCTCCCGCCCGCCGCGCTGAACCGAGAGCGCGGCCGCCGGTGGCCGCGCCGCTCCGAGGAGCCGCGGGGTAGGTTGAGCGGGTGAGAAACAATCTCCGGGGCACGGTGGCAGCTGTCTGCGTGGGCACGGTCGGCGAGCTGGACTCCAGCGGCCGCAAGATCTCCAGCGCCTTCGTGAAGCGGGCCGTCGAGGGTCGGGTGCGTGTCGGAAGCCTGGGGGTCGAGGGTGACGAGCACGTCTACGAGGGTCACGGGGGCGAGGACGCTGCCGTGCTGGTCTACTCCCGTGACCACTACCCCTTCTGGCGCGATCTAGGGGTCGAGATCCCCGAGGTGGGCGCGTTCGCCGAGAACCTCACCGTGGAAGGCCTCCCCGAGGCCGAGGTCCACCTCGGCGACAGCTTCGAGGTGGGATCGTGCGTCTTGCAGGTCAGCGAGCCGCGGTCGCCCTGCTACAAGATCGCCGCCCGCTACGGCCGCAAGGACATCTCGATCGTGGTACAGGAGACCGGATTCACCGGCTACCTACTGCGCGTGCTGCAGGAGGGCGACGTGGCGGCCGGCGACGAGATGCGCCTCGTCGAGCGGGACGCCTCGCACGACTACACCGTCGCCGAGGCCGGTCGCATCCTGAACGTGGCTCGCAACGACCTCGCGGGCGCCAAGCGGCTGCTCGACATCGAGGCCCTCAGTTCGGCGATCAAGGACAAGCTGGCAGCCCGCATCGCCCGCAGCGAGCGGCTCGGACTCGACCTCGACCGCCTCTACCTCTCGGGCCGGGTCGAGGCCTAAGAGTCTCTACCTCTCGGGCCGGGTCGAGGCCCAAGAGTCTCTCGCAGTCCCGGGCTTTGCCGCCGGTCGCCGTCGGCGCCATCCCCTGGCGTTTCCTGCGGCGAGAACGCTCTGGTTGGGCGCCGCCTCAGACGTCGCCCGGTGTGGCGCAGCTCGGCATGGAGTTCACCTCGGCGAAGATGTCGATGTAGCTGGTCACAGGCTCGCCGTCGCGCGCCCGCACCGTGAACGGCGGGTCGCTGCCGCCGGCCAGCACCTCGGCGTAGGCGTGGCGGTCCGCCAGGTAGGTGTCCCAGTCCGCGAGCCAGTCGCCCACGAGGTCGGCGTCGGACCCGAACACTTCGCCGGCCTCGACGCGCAGCTCGGCGACCATCGCCGCGAACAGCGGCGTGGAGGTCCTGATCTGGCCGGCCCGATCCTCGGGCCCGGTCGCCTCGGCGGCCTGCGGCAGGCGGTCCGCCGCGCTCACCGTCCGCTGGCAGATGTCCTCGGCGTTGTGGGTGAACACCACATTGTGCAGGACATCGGGATGCCCGCTGGGTGCCAGCGGCGAGAACGCCCAGATCCAGAACAGGGCCATCACCAGCAACGCCGCCACGGCGACCGTGGCACCGGCGCGGCCCCTGGGCAGCCACCGCGGGTTGCCGCCGGGTCCGGCGGGCTCGGGGTCGTCGACCCCGCGCATCGAGTCGAGCCAGTGCTGGACGTCGCGTTTCTGCGAGCTGATCACTGCTCACCCCCTGCTTCGGCTCCGCCACCGCCCTCAGGCTGCTCGCCGTTCTCGAGCGGTCCCTCGCCGTCGACTCCGCCAACGCCACCGTCGGGTTGCTGTCCTTCACCCCGATCCTCGGGCTCTGAGTCCTCGCCGCCCTGCACGTCGGGCTCGTCAGGCAGTTCAACCGCCTCGAAGTCCTCAGGGTCCGGCTCCGGCGGCTCGACGACCACCTCGATGATCACCGCGCTGCCACCGCTGGCCAGCTCGGTGGCACGGGGAATCTGGTTCACGACGGTGCCGGGCTCCACGTCGGGTCGCACGACCTCCGAGACCCGCACGTGCAGGTAGGCCTCCTCGATGGTGTCCTCGGCCTCCTCCAAGCGGAGGTCGATCACCGACGGCACCTCTACCACCGGCGGGTACTGCGTGGTGGTCGTTGTCGGTGCGCCGGCGGCGAAGGGCTCCGTCGCCAGGCCGTCGTGGATAGCTGCCATTACCAGCTGGAAGATCTCCGCCGGGTACGAGCCCCCGGTCACGTCGCGTTCGGTCGTGGGCGGCTCCATGGGGATCTGCGCATCCGGGAAACCCACCCACACCGCGGTGGTGTATTGCGGGGTGTAGCCGGTGAACCCGGCGTCCACGAAGTTCTCGGCGGTGCCCGTCTTGCCGGCCACCTGCCGGCCTGCGACGGCTGCCCGGCCACCGGTTCCCGCGTCCACGACCTCGGTCATCACGTCGGTCAACTCATCGGCGATCCGGCTGTCCAGCACCCGGGTGGAGTTGGGCTCGTGCTCGAAGAGCACGGTGCCGTCCAGGCGGGTCACGCGAGTCACCATCGTGGGGGGAACATAGATCCCCCGTCGGGCGAAGGTGGAGTAAGCCGCGGCCATGTCCAGGACCGTAACGTCCTCGCTGCCCAGCACGGCGGCGAGCACGGGCTGCAACGGCGACGCCACCCCCAGGCGCTGCGCCATGGCGACGCCGGCCTCCGGTGTCACGTCCTCCATGAGCTGGGCGAACACCGTGTTGATCGACCGCACGAGCGCCTCCCGCAGGGTCATCAGCCCGCCACCGCCGGTCGCCGAGAAGTTCGACACCTCCCAGGTCTCCTCCAGGCCCGGGATCGGCAGTTCGATCTTGCTGGGCGCGGGGTACAGGGCGCTCATCTGGATCCCCTGCTCGAGGGCGGAGGCCAGCACGAACGGTTTGAACCCCGAGCCCGCCTGACGCCCGCCCTGGGTGGCCAGGTTGAACCGGGCCGACGCCGAACCGCCGAAGAAGTCCCGCCCGCCGACCATTGCCTCCACGTGCCCCGTGTCGTTGCGGATCACCACGATCGCCGCCGACGGGCCGCCCTCCCACGGCAGGATCGTCGTCAGGGCCGCCTCGGCGGCGTGCTGCACATCGGGACGCAAGGTGGTGTAGATGTGCAGGCCGCCCTCGAACAGCAACCGCACCCGCTCGTCGGGCGTGGAGCCGAAGCGGGGGTCGTTGAGAATCCACTGCCGCACATCCTCTACGAAGTACCCGTACTCGTACTCCTCCTCGAGGGTCGCAACCCGGGGCGCCAGGCGCAGGGGCTCGGTGCGCGCCTGGCGGAACTCTCTCTCGCTGATCCATTCGTTGGCGAGCATCCTCTCCAGCACGGCCTCGCGGCGCCGGATGGCCGAGGGCCTGTTCTCGTAGGGGTTGCGGGCCGACGGCGCCTGGATGAGTCCGGCCAGAAGCGCAGCCTCGGCGAGGGTCAACTCATCGAGTTCCTTGTCGAAGTACTCCTTGGCGGCGGTCAGCACTCCGTAGGCGCCTTCGCCGAAGTTCACCGAGTTGAGGTACTGCAGGAGGATGAACTCCTTCGTGTAGGCCCGCTCGAGTTGCAGAGCCAGGGCGATCTCGGAAATCTTGCGGCTGGCGGTTATCTCGGTGCGGTCCAGGAAGGCCCGCCCCACGTACTGCTGCGTGATGGTGGACCCGCCCTGCAGGACCCCATCGACGGAGATGTTCGAGCGCGCTGCCCGCAGCAGGGCTCGCACGTCCACGCCCTGGTGTTGCCAGAAGCGCTCATCCTCGATGGCGACCACGGCGTCCTGCAGGATCCGGGGCACGTCGTCGATCGTCTCCAGGTTCCGGCGGTGCTGCTCGCCCCGGAACGTGGTGATGAGCCGGCCGTCGGCGTCGTAGATGAAAGAGGACTGCGCCGTGGCCGGAAGCGAGACTCGCAGGTCGCGGGTCTGGAAGGTGCATGACCCGGCGATCAGGGCCACGGCGAGGGCCACCGTAACCAGGCGCAGGACGGCGCGGCGGCGTGCGAGAATGGCGGACACGGCGACGTTCAGAGCCTACGAGAGCGCGCCCGGCGCGCCACGGCAACGTCGCTCGGCGCCAAACCGGCGGCAGACTCGGGCGTCCGTCTCGGCTAGCCGCTGCGCACCGGGACGGCACCGGCGAACAGGACGGAACGGCGAGAGGTATGAGCACGGAGTCGATGAGTAGGGGCGTGGGAGTGCTGGACGACCTCTCCGAAAGAGGTCTCGTCCACGACACCACCGACCAGCAGGCCGTGCGGGCGATGCTGGCCGAGCCCCCGGCGGTGCTGTACCTGGGCATCGACCCGTCCGCCAGCAGCCTGCACCTCGGGAACCTCATCGGTGTACTGGTTCTGCGGCGCTTCGCAGATGCCGGGCACCGGCCCCTGGCTCTCGTGGGCGGCGCCACGGGCATGGTCGGCGATCCAAGCGGCCGCTCCGACGAGCGGAACCTGCTCGACGCCGAGACGCTCGAGGCGAACGTGGCGGCCATCCGGCGCCAGTACGCCCACTTCGCCGGCGTGGCTGAAACTGACGTCGTCAACAACGCTGATTGGACGGCGCCGGTGAGCGTCATCGAATTCCTCCGCGATGTCGGCAAGCACGTCACCGTCAGCCAGATGCTGGCCCGCGAGTCGGTACGTAGCCGCCTGCAGGGCACCCAGGGCATCTCCTATACCGAGTTCAGCTACATGCTGCTGCAAGCATTCGACTTCTGGTGGCTCCATGCCCACCGAGGTTGCCGGCTGCAGGTGGGGGGTTCGGACCAGTGGGGCAACATCGTGGCGGGCATCGACCTCATCCGTCGTCGCTCCGGAGCGGTGGCGCACGGCCTCACCTGGCCGCTGCTCACCCGCGCCGACGGCCAGAAGTTCGGCAAGACCGCCGAGGGGACAATCTGGCTGGACGGCGATCGCACGCTTCCCTTCGAGTTGCACCAATACCTGCTGCGCAGCGACGACGCCGACGTGGGGCGCCTGCTGGCGCAGTTCACGCTGCTGCCCATGACAGAGGTGCGCGAAATCGCCGCCGAGCACGCCCGGGCGCCCGAGCGGCGCCTCGCCCAGCAGCGGCTGGCTGATGAGGTGACCGGATTCGTGCACGGCACCGAGGCGGTCTCGCGCGCCAACCTGGCCGCGGAGGCGCTCTACGGCACCGCGCCGCTAAGTGGCGAGATGCTCGATGCGCTGGCGGGGATCGTCGCCGATACCCGCGCCGCCGGCGAGGATCTGGCAGGACCGGAGTCCCTGGTGGGACTGCTGGTCGACTCGGGGTTGTGCACGTCGCGCGGCGATGCCCGGCGCCAACTCGCCCAGTCGGCCGTCTCGGTGAACCGCGATCGGGTGGCACAGAGTCACGTGGAGCCCGGCTGGTTGATCGACGGTCGCTACCTGCTGTTGCAGCGCGGGCGCCGCGAGCGCCGCGTCGTGCGGGTCGACCCGTAGAGACCGCGCCGATTTTTTCGGACCGGCATGAGGCCGGCTGGTTGCGATGGCGGGCGCATCTCGGTAATATCGCAGTCCACCTCCGCACTCGGAAAGCGTTGGCTGGCCGCAGAGCGAGCCGGCGAAAAAGCGAGGCGGAGGGAGGACGCCACCTAATGAGTGTCGTTCGCGACCCCCCGGGGCAGCAGCGACCGGTGCGCTCCTTGAAAACGGAAGAGAAGACGAATGCCAGTGCGGGTGGCCTCGCCGGAATCCTTGTCCGGCGCGGCCTACCCACAATTCCGGATTGTCGGACGCGGGTTGGCGCCCACGTCCGGCTCTCCACGCTGCGGACGCGCAAGGAAATCGCGAACGCAGCAGATGATCGACGGTTCGGGGTGGTTCGCCACCACGGGCCTGAGATGTTGACGGAGAGTTTGATCCTGGCTCAGGACGAACGCTGGCGGCGGGCCTAACACATGCAAGTCGAACGAGATGCCTTCGGGCATCTAGTGGCGAACGGGTGAGTAACACGTGAGGAACCTGCCCCGAAGACGGGGATAACCGTGGGAAACTGCGGCTAATACCCGATAACCCCGATGCGGCGCATGCCGCGACGAGGAAATGCTCCGGTGCTTCGGGAGGGTCTCGCGGCCTATCAGCTAGTTGGTGAGGTAACGGCTCACCAAGGCATCGACGGGTAGCTGGTCTGAGAGGACGATCAGCCACACTGGGACTGAGACACGGCCCAGACTCCTGCGGGAGGCAGCAGTGG
>JAPONU010000153.1 GCA_026713745.1 bacterium | reverse complement strand
CCGTCGAGGACGAGTGCCGGCGGCGCCTCGCGTACTTGTTCGAAGCGCCGTTCAGCCCGCATGCACCAGGTGGGCGCACCGTGGCGATCTCCTATCTGTGGGCGCGGACCATTCCGTGTGGCAACCCGGGCTGTCGCCGCAGTACGCCGTTGCTGTGGACGTGGTGCCTGTCTCGCAAGCCCACCAACCGCTGGCACGCCCGCCCCGTGATCGTCGGCGGCGAATTCGAACTCCGGGTGGAGCCTGGGCCACAGCCGGTCGATCTGGCCGATCTCAAGGTGGGGCATGGAACAAACTTCCGGTGCCTCTTCTGTGGCACCGTGAACGACGGCGACACCGTGCAGCGCTGCGGACAGTCGTCGGGCCTCGGGCTACGCCTCGTGGCCGTGCAGGCGTTCGCCGATCCCAGCCGGCGCCGGGGCGGACGCGTCTGGCTCGAGCCCGACGCCGCGACCGAGCAGGCGGGCCTAACGGATGTCGAGAGACCGTGCGCTGGCTCCGAGGCGGTGTTGCAGCGGGAACTACCGGTGCCGAGCGGCAACGCCACGTTGTATGGGCTGCGCACCTTCGGCGATCTCCTGTCGCCCCGCCAGCGCCGCACAATGGCCACGTTCTCCGAGGTGATCGCCGGGATCACCCCAGCGGTTCACCGCGATGCGCTCGCCGCAGGCATGGCGGACGGCGAAGCTGGTATCGAGCAGGGCGGTAGCGGCGCCCGTGCCTACGCCGAAGCCATTACCACCTACCTGGCTCTGGCGCTGTCGCGTATGGCCAACCGCACGACGACGATGACGACCCACAACAGGGCCAACGGCTCGGTCGAGCAGTCGTTCATCCGCCCCACGTACGGGTTCTCGTGCGAGTTCGCCGAGGCCAACCCCTTCTCGGGATCCACCGGATCGTGGGCCGGCGGCCTCGACTACGTCGTTCGGGCTGTCGAGGCCCTGCCTGCGCCGAGCCGAGCAGCAAGCGCAACACAACGAACGCGGACTGCCGAAGCCGGTGATCTCAACGCTCCGCCCCGGGTCGGCCGCGGGGAAGTGCGTTGCGGCTCCATGCTCACCTCCCTCGATGGGTGTGAAGGGGTCGTGAGCACCGATCCGCCCTACTACGACATGTTCGACTACGCATCGGTCTCGAACCTGTTCTTCGTGTGGCTGCGGGCCACACTCGGGGACGTCTGGCCTGGCACCCTCGGCCCACTGCTCGCTCCCAGCGACGAGCAGATCGTGTCGAACGCTGCACGATTCGACGGGGACCGAGCGGCGGCACATGCCCACTTCGAGACCTTGCTGCGCCGTGCGTTCGAGCGCATGCGCGAGGTGCACGACCCCCGGTATCCGCTCACCGTCTACTACGGCTACCAGCAGGTCGAGAAGACGGTGAAGAAGGGGAAGGCCGGGGGTTCGGGCACGGCGTGGGAGGCGCTGCTGGAGAGTCTCATCGCAGCCGGCCTGCGCATCACCGCCACGTGGCCGTTGCGGACCGAGCGCCCCGAAGGCGTGAAGAAGGGCACGAAATCTCTGGCCTCGTCGGTGTTGCTGGTCTGCCGCCCGGTGGCCGAGGACGGTTCCGACCAGTCCGTGACGACAGTCCGTGAGTTGCGTCGCGCGCTACGGGCCGAACTTCCCGGTGCCATACGGCTGTTGCAGCAGGGCAACGTCGCGCCGCTGGATCTCGCGCAGGCTGCCATCGGTCCCGGTATGGGTGTCTACACACGTTACGAGCGGGTTCTGACTGCGGACGGCTCACCCCTCGGAGTGAGAGACGCCTTGGCGCTGATCAACGAGGTTCTTGACGAGACGCTCACTGGTGTAGGTGCCGACCTCGATGCCGACACTCGCTGGGCACTCACTTGGTTTGATGAGTACGACTTTGCCGATGGTCCTTTTGGCCGGGCCGAGCAACTCTCGAAGGCGCGAAACACGTCTGTGGCCGGTCTGGAGGCCGCCGGGATCGTGACGACTTCGGCCGACCGAGTCCGCCTTTGCAGTCGTGACGAACTGGAGGCCGGCTGGGACCCCGCCACCGACAAGCGCCCCACCGTGTGGGAAGCCGCACAGCATCTGCTACGGCGCCTCCTTGACGATGGCGAACCTGCCGCCGCAGGACTGCTGAGTCGCTTCGACGCGGCTACCGCAGACGCAGCTCGCGATCTGGCCTACCGGCTATTTCAAGTCTGCGCCCGACGGAACAGCGCCTCGGAGGCCGCTGCCTACAACGGCCTCGTCGCCTCCTGGCCCGAGTTGACCCGCCTCGCTGCTGTTGGCGAGCGGGCCCTGTTCTGAGTTCCGCAACGCAGGACAGGGCGCAAGAGGTCAGCGATGGAGGAGTCACGGGATGCTCGGTACGGAATCCAGCGGATTCAGAGCCGGCTGAGGGAGATTGACCATGCTCCTTGCTACCTTTGTTCGCTCTGGCGATTGGAGTTGCCGGCTGACTTGCCGGCCGAGGCGCGGCGAGGAGAGTTCTTGTGGCGGTGAGCAACCACGAGCGGATCGGAAAGGCGATCGCCCTGTTGGGCGATGGTCTGGCGCCGTTCGTGGCCCGCGAGTGTGAGGCGACGTTCGGTCCGGACTGGCCGGGGGCCGTTCAGCGGACCGAGACTCGGGGTGGTCGGCCGCGGCAGGTGAATCCACGTGATCCGCAGTTCCTGCTGAAGGTGCTGTGGGATGAATGGAACTCTGTCTTCACCCGCAAGCTGTCGCGGGCCGACCGCAGTTATGTCGCGGAATTACAGGTTGTGCGTAACTCATGGGCTCACAACGAGACCTTTTCCACAGATGACGCTCTCCGGGGGCTGGACACCTCGCAGCGCCTGCTGGAAGCCGTCGCCGCCGGCGCTCAGGCCAACGACGTCGCCGGTCTCCACCAGGAGTTGTTGCGCCTTAAGTTCGAGGAGCAAAGTCGTAGTGCCCGGCGCAGCAGGGCGCAGCGCACCCAGGCCGGGCTGGAGGCCGGGCTGCCTTCCTGGCGGGAGGTGATCGAGCCACACGACGACGTAACCTCCGGGCGCTTCGAGATGGCGCAGTACGCTGCCGACCTTCACCAAGTGTGGCGAGGCGCTGCGGCTACCGAGTACGGGGACCCGACCGAGTTCTATCGGCGCACCTTCATCACCGACGGACTCGGCAAGCTGATCACCGGCGCCGCGGAGCGTTTCGCCGGCGCTGGCGGCGACCCCGTCGTCAAGCTGCAAACCAACTTTGGCGGGGGCAAGACGCACGCCCTCATCGCCCTGTACCACCTTGCGGGCACGTCCGAAGCCTCTGACCTACCCGGTGTGGAAGACCTGCTGAGCAGGACGGGACTACAACTCTCCAGTGGCGGGGTGCGCCGGGCGGTGCTCGTGGGCCATCAACTCGAGCCCGGGAGCGCCTCCCGAAAGGCCGATGGGACCGTGATTAACACCATGTGGGGTGAACTTGCATGGCAACTCGGTGGTGTTAGTGCATATTCTCGCATCGCT
>JAPONU010000152.1 GCA_026713745.1 bacterium | reverse complement strand
CGGCCGGCTGGTCCCCACCCGCGGCCGGCGCCTGGCCGGACTCGCCGCGCTCGCCCCGTTGGGGAGGCCCTCAACTAGCAAGCCACCGCCACGAGGCGGGGCATGTGACAACGAGCCATCGCCGCCCGGACCAGCTCGCCGCGCGTCGCGCAGCGCATCGCCAACTGCTGGCGTCGCGTGTCGATCACGGTCTGCAGGCGCTCAGGGCGAGCAGGACCTCATCGACGTCACCGAAAGGCGGCGCAGGGGAGGTCATGGCGGCCCCGGTGCCGGCGAGACAGCGGGGCCGCCGCGCCGGAAAGGGTCGATAACGACCAACGAGACCCCACGGGGCCGGGCCGGTCAGACGTCGGGGCCTCCGGAGTCAGCGGCGGGCGATGTGACGCCCGGCGGGTCCAGCGCCTCGACGAACGCCGGCACCGACAAGGTGGCGGCGTCCCAGACACGCTGGGGGTCCACGTCGTCGTACTGGTGCGCCAGGAAGTTGCGCATACCGCGGGCCCGGTGCGCCTGCAGGGCCGGGCGAGCGGCCACGAACTCCTCGGAGAGACACCGGGTCGCCTCGCCGATGATGCCGAGCAGCCGCTCGGTGGCGCGGAGGTGAATCGAACTGGCGTCGAAGGTCTCCCGGCCCGCGGCGACGATCGCCGCGATCTCCGCGGCCGCCCCGCGGATGTGGCCGACGCGGTCGGCGTCGGACCGCGGGCGGCGGGTGCTCACAGTGGGATCGCCTCGGCGAGCATCGCCCGATGGCCTTCGCGGACGTCGGGTTTGAGGGCGCTGGCGTCGATCACGTCGACCTGGCCGCCCAGCAACTCCTCGAGGTCGGCCAACAGGCCGCCGATGTCGAACAGGTCCGCCCCCGGTGCGAAGGTGGCCAGGAAGTCGACGTCGCTGGCGGCGTCGTCGTCGCCGCGGGCCACCGAGCCCACCAAGGCGATCTCTGTGGCCTTGTTGGCGGCCGCGGTGGCCACGATGGCGTCGCGGTGGGTGCCCAGGATCAGGTCTCGGCGGGTCATGGGGCCTAGAGTACCCGGGGGCGCTAGACGCCGGCGGCGTCACTCACCGGGGGTAGGGGCGCCACGGTCGAGCATCTCGGCCTCGAAGTAGACGCCGTGGTGGGCGCACACCGGCGGCGCCTCCGCGACGATCAGTTGCCCGTAGCCGGAGTCGACGCCGAGGCCGGTGAACAGCCGAGGCGGATCGGCCCGGTAGCGGTGCACCCACTCGGGCACATCGACGCCGTCGCGGGCCGTGAGGGCATGGACGATGGCGGCGATGCACGCGAGGTCAAACGGGTCGCTGTCCGGCGGCGGTGGGCCGTCCAGCATCGCCGGCCGGGAGTCAACCCAGTAATTCCAGTCCTTGATGAACTGGATCAGCGTGCGCGCCCGGGCGCTGGGCGACCGGCCTGCCATCAACGCCGGCAGTTGCATCACGCTCGCCATATAGCCGGCGAAGCGGCGCGACAGGTCCACCGGCTTGACGACCGTCCGCGGGCCCCGTGGGGGCAAAGACACCTTCGTGAGATCCAAACCCACGCCCCGATCCTACCGACCGGGGCGGTGGCGGGCAGAGACCGATAACGACCACCGAGACCCTCCGGGACAACCTCCCCAACATGCACACCTAGGAGACTGGTGAGTAATTCGGGGTGGAAAGGCTCGCGTTTTGGTGCGGGGTGTGGGATGTTGGGGGTATGCAGGGTTCTGAGCGTGTGGATCGGGAGTTGTTGGACGCTTTCGCGGTTTGCGGGGGTCTGGTTCG
>JAPONU010000151.1 GCA_026713745.1 bacterium | reverse complement strand
CGCTGCTGGCGGCGGCCCTGCACCGCGGTGATGCGTTGCTGGTTGTCCCGCAGGTCGCCGAGGCGGCCCGCTTGGTCGGCTGGGTGCGCCGCCGGGGCGTTGCCGCAGCGTTGCTGGCCGAGGACTGGGCGCGGGCCGCCGCGGGCGGGGTGGTGGTGGGGACCCGCGCCGCGGTGTTCGGTCCCATGCCGCGGCTCGGCGCCGTCGTGGTGCTCGACGAGCACGACGAGGCCCTGGTGGCCGAGGACTCGCCCACCTGGAGCGCCCGGGAGGTCGCTGTGGAGCGGGCTCGCCGCGCCGGTGTGCCGTGCGTGCTTGTCTCGCCGATTCCCTCCCTGGAGGCGCAGGAATTGGCCTCGGGAGACGTGCTGAGCGTGCCGCGGCACACCGAACGGGAAGGCTGGCCGAGCCTGGAGGTGGTGGACCAGCGCGACCCGGAGGTCGCCCGCCGCGGCCTGTTGACCGAGACGCTGGTGGCGCGGCTGCGATCGGCCGGCCGCGCGGTGTGCGTGTTGAACCGCAAGGGCCGGGCACGGCTGCTGGCCTGCTCGGCTTGCGAGGACCTGGTGGTCTGTGACTCGTGTGGCGCGGCCGTGGCCGAGAGCATCGGGTCGAGCGACGGCGGCACCTCGGGAGGTCTGGACTGCCCGCGCTGCGGCGAGCGGCGCCCGCGCGTCTGCTCGGGTTGCGGTGCGACGCGCCTGCGCACGCTGCGCCCCGGTATCGCCAAGTTGCGCAGCGAGTTGGAGGTGTTGCTCGGCGAGCCGGTGCTCGAGGTCAGCGGCCCCGCCCGGTCATCGGGGAAGCCCCACGACACCGACTCCCGGGTCGTGATCGGCACCGAGGCAGCGCTGCACCGCACCGGCGAGGCCGACCTGGCGGCATTCCTGGACTTCGACCAGGAACTCTCGGCGACGCGTTACCGGGCCAACGAGCAGGCCATGGCGCTGCTGGCCCACGCTGCCCGCCTCGTCGGCCCCCGCAGCGGGGGCGGCCGGATCCTGGTGCAGACCCGCCAGCACGACCACCCGGTCCTGCAAGCCGCCCGCGATGCCGACCCCGACCAGCTGAGCCGCCACGATCGAGCTCTGCGCCAACAGCTCGGCTTCCCCCCGTTCGGGGCGCTCGCCGAGATCGCCGGCACCGCCGCCGATGCTTTCGTGGAGCGCCTCGGCCACCCACTGGGCCTGGAGGTCTCCACAGTGGGGGAGAACCACTGGGTCGTCCGCACCGCCGACCGCGCCGCGCTGCTGGAGGCCCTCGCCAACGTCGAGCGCCCCCCCGGCCGTCTCCGTCTGGCCATCGACCCAATGAGGTTCTGACGACCCCTCGACGTGGCCCGTACCACAGCGGGCGCCAACGACCGAGGGAGGGGGCCGGGGGCCGATTTGCGGCGCCTCGCGCCTGCGCCACTGGAGCAAACGGAACCCGGGGCCGCGACCGGGCACTGTGCGACCTCGGCCCCGGACCGGTCAGGGGGGCCGATTCGCGACGCCAGGCGCCTGCGCCGAAGGAGCAAACGCCACCTCGGCCCCCGCCCGGGCCGCCGGATGGCCGCCGGTATGCTGCGGCGGTGAGAGCGCTGGCGGTCGAGCACGACCCGACAGGGCACGCGGCGCTCGTCGGCAAGGCTCTCGCGCGCCGGGGTGTGGAACTGGAGCCGTTCCGGGTGGTCGCCGACGTGGCGAACCCCGCCAGCGACCGCCGCTTCCCCGATCCGGGCGACTTCGACCTCGTGGTGGTGCTGGGCGCGATCTGGTCGGTGTACGACGACGCCACGATCGGGACCTGGATCCACCGCGAACTCGACTTCGTCCGGGAGTCGCACAAGGCCGGGGCGGCGGTCCTGGGCGTCTGCTTCGGCGGCCAGGTCCTGTCGGCTGCTCTGGGGGGCACGGTCTCCCGGGCACCGGCCCCGGAGTTCGGCTGGCTCAGCATCGACAGCGACGAACCCGACGGCCTCCCGTCGGGGCCGTGGTTCCAGTGGCATTACGACCGCTTCACGGTTCCCGACGGCGCCACCGAGATCGCCCGCAACGCCAACGGTCCGCAAGCCTTCCGCACGGGGCGAAGCCTGGGACTGCAATTCCATCCCGAGCTCGACGGTGCGCTGCTCGCGGACTGGATCGGGTTCGGGGCCGAGGAGCTCCGGGCCCACGGCGTCGACGTCGACGCGCTCGCGGCCGAGACTTCCGGCATCGAGCCGGAGGCGACCGAGCGGACGCAGCGGCTGGTGGACTGGTTCCTCGACGACGTGGCGGGCCAAAACCAAGACTGTTAGGGTCCAAACGATGAGCGCCAAGCCGCTCTCCCCGGTCGACATCTGCAGCCACGACGTCTACGAGCAGGGACTCCCGCACGAAGCCTTCGCCCGCCTGCGGCGGGAGATGCCGGTGGCCTGGCACGACGAGCCGGGCGACAATGCCGGCTTCTGGGCGGTGACCCGCTGGGTCGACCTCGTGGCCGTGCACCGCGACCACAAGACGTTCTCCTCCCAGGTCGGCGGCACCGAGTTGGAGGAGTTGGAGCGGGATCCCGAGGCCCGCGAGGCCCGGCGCACCATGCTGGAGACCGACCCGCCCGAGCACACCCGGCTGCGCCGCATGGTGTCGCGCAACTTCACGCGCCGCAGCATCGACCGGTGG
>JAPONU010000150.1 GCA_026713745.1 bacterium | reverse complement strand
GGCACCGGCGCGCGTGGCGGGCATCGCGGACGCGGTGGCGGTCTCGATGAACTGGCCCACAATCGACGGACCCGGTGTCCACGTCTGCGCCGTGCATACGAATGGCTCGGTTTCCTGCTGGGGGAGCAACGAGGTCGGCCAGCTGGGTGACGGCACGCAGCAGCCGCGCTTGGGGCCGGTGCCTGTTGAACCGCCCGCCAGGATCACCGGTAACCGCGTGCCGACCACCGAGAACCGGTTGATGCGCGCCTGGCTGGATCAGGTGGTGCGGGAGCGCGAGAGTGCGTTCCCGTGGCTGCGACTCGCCTGGGACGAGATCCGGGACCGGGCGCGCTTCACGCCCTCACGGGCCACGCACGGCGTCGTTCGATCGGATTGCCTGGTGAGAGACGGCTCGTATTCCTGCGAGGCCCTCAGCATGGGCGTCACGTCGTTGCAACACCTCGGGCTCGTGGTGCACGAACTGGCTCACGTGTACGACCTCACCACCAGCCTCACCCACGCTGAGGCCTGGGGCGCGGCGCAACTGTATTTCGCGGTCACGTATCCGGAGTGCCACGTGACCGGCGGCCTTGGAGCAGGCACCGAACTCCTGGCGGACACGCTGATGCACCTGGTGGTGCCGGATGCCCAGATGCTGTACTACGCGATCGGGGACTGTCCGGGCCTGCCTCCGGAGCCCAGCCGCGAGGCCGAGGAGGTGCTCCGTGCCGCCCTGGCCGGCGAAGTGCCGGATTGGTTCACCGAGAACTTCGCCGACAGCCGGGCGGTGTGGGCGGCCTGGCGCGGTGCACCGTCGCTGCCCGCGCTCGCCAACCTCGCCGCGGCCTACGGTGGTCTGTGCACGACCGGCTGGCTGGCGGGCCCGTTCGATCCGGCGCGCTTCCCGGCTGCCGGTGCCAACCCGTTCCGCGACGGTGGCTGCTAGGTCGCCGAGGATTTGGCCCGGCGGGCCCGTGGCCATAGGGTGCGGTCCGGATCGGGGGGAGGGCTCGGGGTTGGTGCGAACGGTTTCCCTGTGATGGTACGGCTCGGCCCTGTGGCACTGGTGCTTCTGCTGTGCACGGCGAGTGTCGCGGGCGCCTCCGTCACCGTCGGTGCACAGGAGATGGAAGCCGAGGTGGGGGGCGAGGCGCGCGGATCGGTCCGCATCGCGGCGAAGCGCCTTGCCGACGGGCGCACGGAGTTCGGGCTGCAGCGGCAATCGCCGGACGGCCGCTGGGGAACCCGGCAATTGCCGCGGTTGCGGTTCGTCGCCGCTGAGACCACGGTCGATCGTTGGTTGGGCAGTTCGCCGGTCACGGTGAACGTCTCGTCCCGCCCCGACTTCGACTGGACAGGCGAGATCGACGTGCGCATCGCGGCGCGACGCGTCGCGGACGGGCGCATCGAGTTTGCCGTTCAGCAGCGACGGGCCGACGGGAGCTGGGGACAGAGGCTGACGCCGGCGCGCCGCTTCTTCCCCGCGACGGTGACCGCCGGTCGCTGGCTCGTGAGCACACCGGTGACGGTGACCGCGTGGCGTTCTGATACGACCGGGTTCGCGCTCGGCGGCCGCTCTCGCAGTGCCGACACGTTGTTGGCCTCCAGCTTCGATCGCACCTGTGCTGTGCAACTCGACGGCGGGGTGACCTGCTGGGGTCGCAACGGTGTGCGTGATCGGCTGAGCACGACCGGGCTTGGCGGCGTCGTGGCCGTGACCGTCGGCGCCCACATAAACTCTGCGTCGCACACCTGCGCGCTGCACGACGACGGGACGATCTCCTGCTGGGGCCCGGGCGGCGAGGGACAGATCGGGCAGGTGAGCGCCTCTTGGGTCAACGTGCCGCTCCGGGTTCCGGGGATCAACGACGCAGTGGCCGTCGCCGCCGGCGGCGACCACACGTGCGCGGTGCACGACGACGGCGGCGTGTCGTGCTGGGGGTCGGGCGGCGGCGGGCAACTCGGGGACGGGACCCGAGATTCGAGGTCCCGACCTCAGCGTATTCCCGGTCTGGGGGATGTGGCGACGATCGCGGCGGGTGATGGCGGCACATGCGCGGTCCATTTCGACGGCACCGTGTCGTGCTGGGGCTCGGGGGTGGGCGGATCCAGTCCTCTCTCGCCACAGAAGGTTCCGGGGATTCGCGGTGCAACCTCCGTTGCGCTCGGTTGGGGCAAGGTCTGCGCGGTCACCGCCGGCGGGAGCGTGCATTGCTGGGAGAACAGCACCCCCATATTCCCGATCCGTGTGCAGAATCTCCAGGATGTTGCAGCCGTCTCGGTTGGCGTGAACAACTTCTGTGCGCTGCACACCGAGGGCGACGTGTCGTGCTGGGGTGGCCGAAACAACTCCGGAGAACTCGGTGACGGCACCACCGAACCGCGGTCCCAGCCGCGGCGGCTCAGGGAGATCAGCGAGGTGGTGGCCATCACCGCCAGCACCGACAGCAGCATCCACTTCAGCGGCGAGGAAAAGCCGATCGAGTCACACGCCTGCGCCATGCACCGTGACGGTTCGGTGTCGTGCTGGGGCAACAATCGCTTCGGGCAGCTGGGTGACGGCACGTTCGAGACGAGGCTCGTGCCAACCCCTGTCGGGGACTTCGACGAATTCGACCTCGCCGAGCCGCCCGCCAACGGGACGCAATTCCTGAGGACCTGGCTGGATGCGGTCGTGGCGCAGCACGAGAGCCGTCTCCCGTGGCTGCGGGCGGCGTGGGATCATGCCCGCCCCAGATCGGCGCTGGCGGAATTGCCCGGCGGTGGCGCGGTGAGCAGCCGGTGCGATGTGTCTTCACCCCCGCTGAGGTGCACTGTGAGCAGCTTCGAGCTGCAAGAGGTTGACCTGGGCATCGCGGTGCACGAACTGGCCCACGTCTACGACCTCCACACCGGTCTGGCGCCGAGCAGGGCGTGGGGCGCGGCGCAGCTGTACTTCGCGGTGCGGATGTCGGCCTGCACGCCCCAGTTCGATGATCTCAACACGGACGTCGAGTTGCTGGCCGACGCGCTGCAGCATCTCGTGGCGCCGCATCACTGGCTCCTCTACTACAACTTCTTCGAGTGCCCCGGATCCGCCGACGCACTGTCGCGGGAGTCGCAGCAGGTTCTGCGCAGCGCCGTAGCCGGCCGCGTGCCCGCCTGGTACACCGAGAACATCACGAACGGGGCCGAACTCTGGGCGGCGCTTCGCACGGACTTCTCGCTTCGCATGCTGGCGAACCTGCAGGACGAGTTCGGGGGACTGTGCTCGTTCGACTGGATCTCCCAATGGCGCCTTTATGGCGGCGCGCTCCCCGCCGAGGGCAGCAACCCGTTCAGGGACGGTGGCTGTTGACGCTAGGTTGACGGCGATGAGCCCCGCGCCGCCGTACCTGCAACCCGGTCGGATCGGCTCGCTGGAGTTGCCCAACCGGATCGTGCGGGGAGCGACCTCCGAGACGATGGCGTCGCCGAGCGGCGTGGTCTACGACTCGTTCGTGGAGCTCTACCGCCGGCTCGCCGAGGGGGGAGCGGGACTGCTGCTTACCGGGCACATGTACGTGGATCCACGCGGGCAGGCCAGCGCCAACCAGACGGGCATCCACGACGACAAGGTGATTCCCGGGCTGAGGCAGGCGACGGAGGCCGTTCACGAGGC
>JAPONU010000149.1 GCA_026713745.1 bacterium | reverse complement strand
GGCCAGGACGTGCCGCGCATCAACTGCGTGCCCTTCCCGGTGGTCGACCCGTCCAACGTGGACGAGCCGTGGGTGCAGATCGAGCTGATTCCCGAGGGCTGGCAGGCCGAGGTCGGCTAGCCCCCCGGGGCACCCCCCGCCAGGGTCGGCCAACCCCCCGGGGCACCACCCGACGGGGTCGGCCAACCGAGAACACCAACAGAGAACACAGTCACACGTAGCAGGGAGGAAACAGATGAAGAGCGAAGAACACACGATCTGTCTCACGTTCGACTTCGATGCGATCTGCCTCTGGCTCGGCTCCTTCGGGGCGGAGACACCCAGCATGTGCTCGCGGGGCGAGTTCGCCGTCCCCGGCCTGCTACGCGTGCTCGACCTGCTGGATAAGCACGACGTCCAGTCCACCTTCTTCGTGCCGGGCCACTCGGCGCACCTGTATCCCACCTACGTGAAGGAGATCGTGGACAAGGGCCACGAGATCGGCCATCACGGGTGGAGTCACCGCAACCCCACCAAGCTCTCCCGCGAGGAGGAGCGGCGCGACTTCGAGTTGGGCTTCGAGGCGCTGGACTGGGCCGCCGGTGTCACCCCCACGGGTTGCCGCACCGCGGCATGGGACTTCAGCCCCAACACGCTGGACCTCATGCTGGAGTACGACCTGGACTACTCGTCCACGTTCATGGCGAACGACTTCTACCCGTACTACCTGCGCTCGGGCGACGAGTTCCCCAAGAACGAGCCGTTCGTGTTCGGCGACCTCGTCGACGTGGTCGAGCTCCCGCCCAGTTGGGGGCTCGACGACTTCCCGCCGCTGGAGTACGTGTGGGGCATGAACCAGGGGCCCAACACGCCCGCGCAGGTGCGGGAGCTGTGGCAGGGCGAGTTCGACTACATGGTGGAGAACTGCCCCGGCGGGATGTACGTGCTCACCTGCCACCCGCAGTTCATCGGCCGGGGGTCGCGCCTGAAGATGATGGACGAGTTGATCGAGCACATGAAGGGCGACGGGCGGGTCTTCAGCACGCTCGGCGACCTGGCGGCCAAGTTCCGCGCCGAGAACCCCATGGACCAGTGGGCGGCGGAGAACCCCCACCTCACCGGGGCCGCGGCACGACCGCCGGAGACCTCCGAGAAGCTGCGAGCCCTGATGGAGGCGCCGTAGGCGAGTGCCGAGTAGTGCTGCGGTTGACCCTCAGCGTCATTCCGGCGGAGGCCGGAATCCATTGTCCAGCGGCCGGACCGACGTAGCGGATGAATTGCTCGGCACGCTCCTCGGACGCCTCCCGCGTCCTCGCCGAGGGGCCGGAGAGCGATAGTTGACGATGAACATGGTTGGTCGGGGCGCCGGTGACTGACCACGCGCCGGCCGAGCGCGGCCCGTCGGCGGCTGCCGGGAGCCATCGGCTCTCGCTGCGGGACTGGGCCTCCAAGCACTCGACGGAGTTGCAGCTGCTGGTGGGTCTGGGGCTGCTGATCCTCGTCTTCTCGCTCATCGAGCCGTCCATCTATCCCACCACCGACAACGTCCGGAACATCGCCCGCCAGGCGGGGATCCTGCTGGTGGTGGCGATCGGCCAGATGTTCGCCATCACCGTCGGCGGGTTCGACCTGTCGGTGGGGGCCAACATGGGCTTCACCAGCGTCGCCACCGCCCAGGCGCTGGGCGCCCACGGTGTCGCCCCGGCCATCATCATCGGCCTGCTGGTCGGCGCCGCCATCGGCCTGGCGAACGGGCTGCTGATCGCCAAGCTGCGGGTCAGCCCGTTCGTCGTCACCATGGCGATGCTGTACTTCCTCACCGGCTACTCCAACGTCCGCAGCGCCGGGTCGTCGGTCATTGCGAACCATCCGTCGTTCCAGTGGTTCGGGCGCACCGACTGGGGGTTCCTGCCCTCGACGATCGGCATCGGGCTCATCGTGCTGCTGCTGGCGATGGTGTTCACGGGTAGGACGCGCATCGGCCTGTACGTGTACGGCATCGGCGGCAGCCGCGAGACGTGCCGCCTGGCCGGGATCCCCGTGGCGCGCTACGAG
>JAPONU010000148.1 GCA_026713745.1 bacterium | reverse complement strand
CGGCAGTCCGACAACGACCTCTACCACGCGCTGCGGCGCCGCGGGGTCAGCACCGAGATGATCGGCGACGCCATCGCCCCGCGCACCACGTACGAAGCCGTCTTCGAGGGGCACCGCCAGGCGCGCAAACTGTGAGCGCGGCTCCGGACGCCGCGGGGAGCTGCGCCGAACTCAGTCGTCCAGCACCCGCTGCACCGAGGCGATGTCGCCGGCGGTCGGCGGTCCCAGGATCCATGCCTGTACCGCCCCGTCTGTGTCGGCCACCAGTGTGAACGGCACGGCGTCCACGCCGTAGGAGTCGTGCAGGCCGCGGTGGCGGGTGGCGTCCACCTCGACGATCTCGACGGTGGGCCCCGCCAGCGGTTCGAGCCGTTCCAGCGTGGAACTGCACGTACCGCAGGTGCTGTCGGTCAACACGGCGACGAGCCAGGGCTTCGCCGAGGCGCCGACTCCCGCCCGATCGAACGCAGCCCGGTCGAGCATCGTCGGGACGTCGGGCGCGGCCAGCACACCGCGCCAGCGACCCCGCCTGCGAGAAGCCACCAGAGCCACGAGGCATGCCACCGCACCCAGGATCAGCGCCAGAGGGGCGGTGCGCACCGGTTCGGGTTCGGGGCGCCGGCCGGGGTCAGATCGCCGGCTCGTCGAAGCCCGAGGTGGCGGCCACCGTTGCGCCGCCGGTCACCGCCGAGCCGTTCGTGCTGGCGACGCCCACAAGACGTTGCACCTCGCTGCCCGGGATGGTCTCGTTCTCCAGCAACGACTGCGCCACCAGGTCGAGAGCGCCACGGTGCTCGGTCAGCAACGCCCGGCAGCGCTGCTCCTGGAGCCGGAGGATCCGCTCGACCTCCTCGTCGATAAGGCGCGCCGTCTCGTCGCTGTACTCGCGTGCGCTGACGATCTCCTCGCCCAGGAAGACCTCGCCGTGCGCACCCCAGGCCATCGGTCCGAGGCGATCGCTCATGCCCCACTCGCGGACCATCTTGCGGGCCAGCTGCGTGGCGCCCACCAGGTCGTCGTTGGCACCGGTGGAGATCACGCCGAAGACCAGTTCCTCGGCGATGCGCCCGCCCATCCGCACCACCAGGGAGTCCTCGATGTAGTTCTGCCGGTAGATGTGACGTTCGTGCTCGGGGAGCTGCATCGTCACGCCGAGCGCCATGCCGCTGGGGATGACGGTCACCTTGTGCAGCGGGTCGGCGCTGGGCAGCGTGGCGGCGCACACGGCGTGGCCGGCCTCGTGATAGGCCACGGCGGTCTTCTCGTCCTCCGAGAGCGCCAGCGACTCCCTCTTCTGGCCGATCAGCACCCGGTCTCGGGCCTGCTCGAAGTCGCCCATCGAGATGGTCTCCTCGCCGTTGCGCACCGCCGCCAGGGCGGCCTCGTTCACGAGGTTGGAGAGGTCGGCGCCACTCATGCCGGGTGTCCCACGGGCGATGAGCGACAGATCCAGGTCGTCGTCCAGCCGCTTGCCCTTCACGTGCACCTCGAGGATCTTCACCCGGTCCTCCAGCTCGGGCAGCGGCACCACCACCTGGCGGTCGAACCGGCCCGGGCGCAGCAGGGCCGGATCCAGGATGTCCGGGCGGTTGGTGGCGGCCATCATCACGATGCCCTCGGTGGCCTCGAAGCCGTCCATCTCCGAGAGCATCTGGTTGAGAGTCTGCTCGCGCTCGTCGTGGCCGCCGCCGAGGCCGGCGCCCCGCTTGCGGCCGATGGAGTCGATCTCGTCGATGAAGATGATGGCGCTTCCCATCTTGCGGGCGTTGTTGAACAGGTCGCGCACCCGGCTGGCGCCGACGCCCACGAACATCTCCATGAAGTCCGAGCCGGTGACCGAGAGGAACGGCACGCCCGCCTCGCCGGCCACGGCCCGGGCGATGAGGGTCTTGCCGGTGCCCGGGGGGCCGACCAGCAGGATGCCCTTGGGGATGCGCGCGCCGATCTGGGCGAACTTCTCGGGCTCACGCAGGAAGTCCACCACCTCGGTGATCTCGCGCTTCACGCCCTCGGAGCCGGCCACGTCGTCGAAGGTCGTGGCCGGCCGCTCGGTGGAGTACGTCTTCGCCCGGGAGCGGCCGATGGACATGATGCCGCCCATCTGCCCCTGAGCGCGGCGCTGCATCCACCAGAAGAACAGGATCAGCAGACCCACCGGCAGCAGCAGCGGCAGCAGCGAGCCCCAGATGCTCGAGGAGGGCCGCGTGAACTCCACGCCGGAGCCCAGCCGGTCGCGCAGCAGGGCGTAGTCCTCCGGCGGCAGTTCGGTGGGGCCGGTGGTGCGGAACATGCTGCCGTCGGCGAGTTCCCCCGTGATGTCGCCGTTGTTGTTGTTGATCTCGACGGTGACCACTGCGCCCGCGTCCACCTGGTCCAGGAACTCGCTGTACGTGACCGTCTCGCTGGATTCCTCGCTGAACAGCCCCGGCAGGATGAGCGTGCCGAGAATGACCAGCAGCGCCACCCAGGCCAGCCAGCGGGTCCAGTGCGGGCCGGTCGGTTGGCGAGGCTCGTCGCCCGGACCGCCTGGCTCCGGTGGCGGCTGGGAGGGCGGTCGCGACTGCGCCATGTGTTCATGCTAGGAGGCCGCCGGCTGATTCTGCGAACGAGCTCCCGGGTCGATCCGGGAGGTGAGGTCACGTACGCGGCGCGTCACCGGGGTGTTGAATGCCCACGAGTAGGATCGCTGCTCGTGGTCCGTTGTTTCCTGCGTGCGACCGCGGGCCGCTGATGTCGCAGAGGGGCCCCCTGCGGCCGCCGCCCCGCTGGTCGGTATCGGCGGCGGTGGCGGGTTGGATCGCGGCGGCCGCCATCACCATCGTGGTGCAGCTGGCGCTGGAGTCACTGTGGCGTGTGCCCGGTGGCCTGGGTGCCGCGGCCGCCCGTGCCGGGGTGCAGGTCGCCGGGGGAACCGAGCCGGACCGACTCACCCTCGAGTACTGGCAGTTCACGTTGCTCCAGTTGCCGCTCTGGCTGACGCTGGCGGTGGTCACGTGGGCCATCGTCCGCCGTCACGGCCTCGCCCTGCGCACCGCTCTGGGTCTCAGCCAGCGCTGGCACGACGTGCCCGTCGGGCTGGTCTGCGGCCTGGCGGCGCAGTTCCTGATCATCCCGCTGGTGTACCTG
>JAPONU010000147.1 GCA_026713745.1 bacterium | reverse complement strand
GATACGCCTGTCACCGCCACGAAGCAGCCCAGCGGGATCTCCACGTCCAGGTCGTCCAGGTTGTGCTCGCGTGCCCCGCGCACCGTCAGCCAGTCCGTCCCGGGAGGTCGCCGCAGCGGCGGCACCGGGATGCTGCGCGCCCCGCTGAGGTACCTTCCGGTGAGCGACGCCTCGTTGGCCAGCAGCGCCTCCACGGTGCCGCTGTGCACGATGTCGCCACCGTGGCTGCCGGCGCCCGGGCCGATGTCCACCACGTGGTCGGCGGTGCGGATGGTCTCCTCGTCGTGCTCCACGACGATCACCGTGTTGCCCAGGTCACGCAGCCGCAGCAGCGTGTCCAGCAGCCGGGCGTTGTCGCGCTGGTGCAGCCCGATCGACGGCTCGTCCAGCACGTACAGCACGCCCACCAGCCCGCTGCCGATCTGCGAGGCCAGGCGGATGCGCTGGGCCTCACCCCCCGACAGTGTCCCGGCCGAACGCGCCAGGGTGAGGTAGTCCAGCCCCACGTCCAGCAGGAAGCTCAGCCGGGACCGCAACTCCTTCAGCACCTGGTCGGCGATCAGTGCGTCCCGCTCGCTGAGGCGGAGCCCGTCGATGACCTTCGTGGCCTCGCGGATGGAGAGCGTGCAGATGTCGTTGATGTTGCGCCCGTCGATGGTCACCGCCAGCGGCAGGGGACGCAGCCGGGCGCCCCCGCAGTTCGCGCAGGGCACCTCGCGCATGTAGCCCTCGATCTGCTGCCGGCGGTTGTCCGAGCCGGTCTCCGAATGCAGCCGCTGCAGGTTGGGGATGACCCCCTCGAAGCGGGCGTTGTAGCTGCGTGTGCGCCCGTAGCGGTTCCGGTAACGCACCTGCACCCGCCGGCCCAGACCGCCGTAGAGGAAGACCGCCTGCGCCTGGGCGGGCAGGGTCTCCCAGGGAGCATTGAAGTCCACCTCCAACTCCTCGGCGGTGGACTCCAGAAGCCGCTCGTAGTACTGGCTGTGGCCGCTCCCCCACGGGGCCAGAGCACCTTCGGCGAGGCTGAGCGCGGGGTCGGGCACGATCAGGTCGGGATCCACCTCGAAGCGGGTGCCCAGCCCGTCGCAGTTCGGGCAGGCACCGTACGGCGAGTTGAACGAGAAGTTGCGGGGGGCGAGCTCCTCGAAGGACTTGCCGTCGCTGGGCCGGGCCAGGTGCTGGGAGAACGTGAGCACCTCGCCGGGTTCGGCGTCGAGCTCGAGTTCCGCCTGGTCCCCGCCGAGAGACACCACCTCGATCTGCACGACGCCGTCCGCCAGCCGCAGCGCCGCCTCCACCGAGTCCGTCAGCCGGCGCTCGATCCCCTCCCGGCAGACCAGGCGGTCGACGACCACCTCGATGTCGTGCATCTCGTAGCGGGCCAGGTCCAGGCGGGGTTTGCCGTCGGCGTCGCTGCCGGCCACGTCGGCCAACTCGTACAGCTCGCCGTCGACGCGGGCCCGCACGTAGCCGTCGGCCTCCAGTTCGGCCAGCAGCGTCTCGTAGGTGCCTTTGCGGCCCCGCACGACGGGTGCCAGAACCTGGAAGCGGGTGCCTTCGGGCAGCCGCAGCAGCCGGTCGGTGATCTGCTGTGGCGTCTGGCGGACCAACGGTTCGCCGGTCTCGGGATCGTGCGGCACACCGACGCGGGCGAACAGCAGGCGCAGGTAGTCGTAGACCTCGGTAATCGTGCCGACGGTGGAGCGTGGGTTGCGGGAGGCGCTCTTCTGGTCGATGGAGATGGCCGGCGAGAGCCCCTCGATGAAGTCCACGTCGGGCTTGTCCATCTGGCCCAGGAACTGCCGGGCGTAGGCCGAGAGCGACTCCACATAGCGTCGCTGGCCCTCGGCATAGATGGTGTCGAAGGCCAGCGAGGACTTACCCGAACCGGAGATGCCACAGAAGACGATGATGCGGTCCCGAGGCAGTTCCAGGGAGACGTCGCGCAGATTGTGCTCGCGCGCTCCCTGTATGACCAGGCGATCGCTCACAGGCTCAGCGTAGGTGCGAAATCGCCGCGCCGGAGCCCAATCCGCGCCCCTGTGAGCAACCCCGTGAGAACCCGCTGGGCTCAGGCGCCGACCGCGTGGGCGCCGGCGATGTCGCGCTGCTCGCGGCGCAACTCGTTGATCTCGTCGCGCAAGCGGGCGGCGTACTCGAAACGCAGGTCCGCCGACGCCTCCTGCATCTCCTCGTTGAGCGCCGCGATCAGCCTCGGCAGGTCGTCGCTCGAGACGTCGAGGCCCTCCGCCCCGGCACCCGCCACGCCGCGCGGACCGCGCCGCGCGAGGCGCTGACGCTGCGGCACCGGCGCCGTCTCCTCCGGGCGGATCAGCGCCAGGATGTCGGTGACGGCCTTGCGGATGGTCCGGGGGCTGATGTCGTGTTCGGCGTTGTGGGCCTGCTGGCGAACCCGCCTGCGGCTGGTCTCGTCGATGGCACGGCGCATGGAGTCGGTCACCACGTCGGCGTACATGACCACCTGACCGTCCACGTTGCGGGCGGCGCGGCCGATTGTCTGCACCAGCGAGGTCTCGCTGCGCAGGAAACCCTCCTTGTCGGCGTCCAGGATGGCCACCAGGGACACCTCCGGCAGATCCAGCCCCTCTCGCAGGAGGTTGATGCCCACCAGTACATCGAAGTGGCCCAGCCGCAGGTCGCGCAGGATCTCGATGCGGGCCAGCGTGTCCACCTCGCTGTGCAGGTACCGCACCCGCACGCCCATCTCCAGGAGGTACTCGGTGAGATCCTCGGCCATCTTCTTGGTGAGGGTCGTGACGAGCACCCGCGCCTCGGCGGCGACCCGCTGGCGGATCAACTCCTGCAGGTCGTCGATCTGGCCCTTCGTGGGCTTCACCACCACCTCGGGATCCACCAGGCCGGTGGGACGCACGATCTGCTCCACCACCCGGTCCGACACGGAGAGTTCATACGACCCGGGGGTTGCCGAAAGGAACACCACCTGGCCCACCCGTTCCATGACCTCGTCGAAGGTGAGCGGCCGGTTGTCGGCCGCCGACGGCAGGCGGAAGCCGTGCTCGATGAGGGTCTCCTTGCGGCTGCGATCGCCCTGGTACTGCCCATGCAACTGCGGCACGGCGACGTGCGACTCGTCGATCACCGTGAGGTAGTCCTCGGGGAAGTAGTCCAGCAGCGTGAACGGCGCCTCTCCGGGGCCGCGCCCGTCGAGGTGCGCCGAGTAGTTCTCGACGCCGTTGCAGTAGCCCAACTCCTGCAGCATCTCCAGGTCGTAGCTGGTGCGCATGCGCAGGCGCTGGGATTCCAGGAGCCGGCCCGTCGACTCGAAGTGGCCGAGACGCTCGGCCAACTCCGACTCGATGCGCACCACGGCGGCATCCAGGCGTTCGGGGGTCGTGACGTAGTGGCTGGCCGGGAACAGAATCACCTCGTCGAGGCTGTCGAGCCGCTCACCGGTCACCGGGTCCAGCACCGTGATCTGCTCCACCTCATCGCCGAAGAGCCCCACGCGAATCACGTTCTCCGCGTAGGCGGGGCGGACCTCCAGCGTGTCGCCGCGCACCCGGAAACGGCCCCGCGCCAGGTTGGCGTCGTTGCGCTCGTACTGCATGTCCACGAGGCGACGCAGGATGGCCCGGTGGTCGTAGGACTCGCCGGTACGCAGCACCAGCAGCTGGTTCTGGTATTCGGCGGGGCCGCCGAGGCCGTAGATGCACGACACCGAGGCCACCACCACCACGTCTCGGCGAGTCAACAGCGCAGAGGTGGTGGAGTGCCGCAGACGCTCGATCTCGTCGTTGATGGAGGCGTCCTTCTCGATGAAGGTGTCGCTGGCCGGCATGTAGGCCTCGGGCTGGTAGTAGTCGTAGTAGGAGACGAAGTACTCCACCCGGTTGTGCGGGAAGAACTCCCGCAGTTCGTTGGCCAGCTGGGCGGCGAGCGACTTGTTGGGCGCCAGCACGAGGGTCGGCCGCTGCACCTGCTCGATGGTCCAGGCCATCGTGGCGCTCTTTCCCGATCCGGTGATGCCCAGCAGCGTGAGGCGGCGCTCGCCGCTCCCGATGCCCTCGGACAGCCCGGCGATGGCCGCCGGCTGATCCCCGGCGGGCTGGAAGTCCGCCACCATGCGGAACGGGGTGTGGCGGCGCGCCGTCACGAGGGCGGCGCCGGCGGGAGCAGAGGTCACGGAACGACCTTAGCCAGCCGCGCCGCCCCGCAGCAGGCGCATCTCGGGGCCGCGGTGCCCTGGATTCCGGCCTACGCCGGAATGACGATGAAGGTCGCGCGCGGCATCTCCGGGCAGACCGCAGCCGGGCGGGAGCGGGCGTCTACCCGACCGCGGGGTTTCGCAGCGAGCCGATCCACTCCCAGCAGCGCGCCACCTGCTCCTCCAGTTGACCGGGTGGGCCGTTGTTGTCGATCACGAAGTCGGCCAGTTCCAGCCGCTCGGAGCGCGGGGCCTGGCGCGCCAGGCGGGCCCGCGCCTCGCTCGCCGTCAAGTCCCGCCCCGCCACGAGGCGCTGCACGGCGACCTCGGGGTCCACGTCGACGACGATGATTCCTGCCAGGCCCTGCCGCCGCTCGGGCCCGGCCTCGGCGAGCAGGGGGATGTCGGCGACGACCACGGCATCGCTGCCGGCCAGTTCGCGGCGCCGGGCGGCCATCTCGGCGCGCACGGCGGGATGCACGATGGCGTTCAGCGCGGCCAGTTCCTGCGGGTCGTCGAAGACGACGGCGGCCACGGCGCCGCGGTCCAACTGCCCGTCGGGTCGCAGGATGGCGGGCCCGAAGTGCGCCACCATCTCCTCCAGCACCGGTCGGCCCGGCTGCTGCAGTTCGGCCACGATGGCGTCGGCGTCCAGCAGGACGGCGCCGCGCCCGACGAGAGCGGCGGCAACGGTGGACTTGCCCGAGCCGATGCAGCCGGTGAGACCGACCTCGATCATCGAGCGTCGGCCGGGTCGCCCTCAGGCGGGGGCGACGGCCTCGAAGCTCTCGGCCGCTTCCACCTCGGCGCTGAGGTCCTCGCCGGCTTCGGCCGGCTCGCCCTCGGCCGCGTCGCCCAGGTAGTTGCCCTCCTCATCGAAGGCGTGCTCACCGAAGGCCTCCTGGAACTCGGCGGACACCACGCCGCCCTCGGCGGCCTGCTTGATGGACAGGCTGATGCGCCGCCGCTGGAGGTCGATGTCGATGATCTTCACCCACAGCTCCTCGCCGGGGGTGACCACCTGCTCGGGAACCTCGACGTGGTGCGCCGACATCTCCGAGATATGGGTGAGGCCCTCGATGCTCTCGCCCACCTGCACGAACGCGCCGAACGGGACCAGCTTGGTGACCCGCCCGTAGACCAGTTCGCCCACGCGGTGCGTGGCGGCGAACTCCTGCCAGGGATCCTGCTGGGTGGCTTTCAGCGAGAGGCTGATGCGCTCGCGGCTGGGATCCACCTCGAGCACCTGCACGTCCACCTCGTCGCCCACCGACACGACCGAACTGGGGTGGTCCACGTGACGCCAGGACAACTCCGAGACGTGCACCAGGCCGTCCATGCCGCCCAGATCGATGAAGGCCCCGAACGGCACGACAGAAGAGACCGTGCCCTTGCGGACCTCGCCCGGCTTCAGGTTGTCGAGGAACTCCTCGCGCTGCTCCTTCTGGGTCTCCTCCAACCACGCCCGGCGGGAGAGCACCACGTTGTTGCGGTTCTTGTCGAGTTCGATGATCTTTGCCTCCACCTTGCTTCCGACGTACGGCTGCAGGTCACGGACCCGCCGCAGGTCCACCAGCGAGGCGGGCAGGAAGCCGCGCAAGCCGATATCCACGATGAGCCCGCCCTTGACGACCTCTATGACCGTGCCCGAGACCACTCCACCGGCGGCCTTGACCTCCTCGACGTTGCCCCATGCCCGCTCGTACTGGGCGCGCTTCTTGGAGAGGATGAGGCGGCCTTCCTTGTCCTCCTTCTGCAGGACAAGGGCTTCGATCTCCTCGTCGATCCCCACGACATCACCGGGATGGGCGTCGTTGCGGATGGAGAGTTCCCGCGTCGGGATGACCCCTTCGGACTTGAAGCCGATGTCGATGAGCACCTCGTCGTTGTCGATCCGCACGACGCGGCCGACCACCATGGTGCCTTCCTCGACCGTCACGACGCTGGCGGTGTAGGCGGCGACCAGCGCCTCCTCGTCGAGGTCGTTGACCGCGATCTCTCGCGGCTCATACACCTCGGACATTTCGTCGGGGGTGTCTTCGGCGATTCCGGCGGCGGGTTCCGCCTCGGGGGGGCTCTCTGCGGAAGCTGACGGCTCGGGGGTCTCTTCAGCGGGAGTCGGTTCTGGGGTTGAGTCGTCGGGTACGGACAGGTTGGGGTCGAGGTCGGACACGGATTCTCACTTGGTCGATGGACAGGGCTGGACGACGCGAGCCGTCGAATGGGGCCGACCGGCCCCGAATAGCAGGAGCAAGGCTAACAGCACGACCACCAACTGCAATCTGCCGCCCCGGCCACGGACGCACAGGTCCCAGCGTCGCTCAGGCCTTGGCCGCCGCCCACGTGGTGCCGAAGGCCAAGTCCACCACGAGGGGCACGCGCAGGTCGCGGGCGGTGGCCATCTCGTGGCGCACCAACTCGGCGGCGGCGGCCCGCTCGGCTTCGGGCACCTCCAGGATGACCTCGTCGTGGACCTGCAGGATGAGGCGGCTGGCCATCCCGCCGGCCTCGAGTGCGCCGTCGATGTGCACCAGTGCCACCTTGAAGATGTCCGCGGCCAGTCCCTGGATGCCCGCGTTCTTGGCCTGGCGCTCACCGGCCTGGCGCACCCGGAAGTTGTCCGCGCGGAGTTCGGGGATGGGCCGGCGCCGCCCGAACAGCGTCTCGGTGTAGCCCAGCTCGCGGGCCCGGGCCACCGCCGCGTCCATGTAGTCGAGAACCGCGGGGAAGGCGCCGAAGTAGGCGTCCAGGATGACCTGGGCCTCCTCGGTGGGAATCGACAGTCGCCGGCCCAGCCCGTAGGCCTCCATGCCGTAGGCCAGGCCGTAGGACACCATCTTGGCCTTCGACCGCAACTCGGTTGTGACTTCTGCGCCAGGAACCCCGAAGACCCGCGCCGCGGTCGCGGTGTGGATGTCCTCCCCCGCCTCGAAGGCGGCGATCAGCCCGGGGTCTTCGGCCAGGTGAGCGATGCAGCGCAGCTCGATCTGGTTGTAGTCGGCGATCAGCAGCGCCGTGCCGGCCGCGGGGACGAAGACCTTGCGGAAGGCCCGCCCGGTCTCGGTGCGGACCGGGATGTTGTGCAGGTTCGGCGCGTCCGAGGAGAGCCGGCCGGTGCGGGCCACCGTCTGGTTGAAGGTGGCGTGGATGCGCCCGGTGGCGGGGTTCACCTCGGCCAGCAGCCCTTCCCCGTAGGTGGAGCGGAGCTTCTCCACCTCCCGGTAGGCGAGCAGGTGCTCGATCACGGGGTGCTCGCCGCGCAGGCGCTCGAGCGTGGCGGCATCGGTGGAGTAGCCGGTCTTGGTCTTCTTCTGCGGCGGCAGCCCCAGCCGGTCGAACAGCACCTTCCCGAGTTGCTGCGGCGAGTTGACGTTGAACTCCTCGCCGGCGTCGGCGACAATCTGGTCGCGCAGGCGCTCGGCATCGGTTTTGAACTCGCGCCGCAGAGCGTCCAGCCCGGTGATGTCCACACCGACACCGCAGTGCTCCATCCGCGCCAGCACCCGCACCAGCGGCACCTCGATCGTGTCGTGCAGCATCTCGGCGCCGCCGTCGCGCAGTTCGGCGCGAAGGGGTTCCGCCAGGCGGGCGGCGGCCAGGGCCTCGAGCGCGGTACGGGTCCGCAGCGCCTCGCCGGTCTCGGCGAACGCCAGCCGTCCCTGCGTCACGGTCTCGGCCTC
>JAPONU010000146.1 GCA_026713745.1 bacterium | reverse complement strand
TGGTGAACAGGTCACCGTCGAAGGTCAGCGTGGCGGAGAACACGCCGGTGGTGATCCGGCGCCCGGCCACCGTGATGGTGACTTTGAGCGCGCCGCGTTCGGGTTCCTTGCCGAGTTCCGCGACGATGACCGGGACGACCAGTTCCTGGGGCGAGAGGCCGCCGTGGAAGAACTGGCGGCCACCGCCGGCTTTGAAGACCGCCAATCCGCGAGGCACTACCAGGTCGAGGTCACCGGACACTCCGCAGGAGGCCAGGGGAACCCGCACCGTGGCGTCGTCCGGCACCCCGCCGCGGCCCACGAAGACGCGCCGCTTGGTGGTTCCGACAGCACCGGACGGAGCGGAGACGGTCCGGTCTGCGCCGACCCCCCTGCTCAGCGCGATGAAGCCGTGGTCGGCAGCAATGACGACACGATCCACGTCGCAGCGCGCGAGGCGAGCCGTCAGCTTCGCCAGCAGTTCGATGACCGTCTCGAAGTCGGTCCAAGCGACCGACAGGAACCCCGATTCGCCCGCGGCATCGACCTCCTGGGACCGGATCAGAATCAGATCGGCATCGCCGATGCTCTCGGACAGCTCCACTTCACCCATCTGGGACGCCTCATTCAGATCAAGATCGGCTACACGGCCGTGTCGGGCCCGCAGCAGGTCGCGCCGGTGGCCGACTGTGCTCACCGGCGTGCCTGTAACGCTCACCCGCAGTTGCTCGCCTTCGAGCCCGAGCCGCAACCCTGCTGCGGCCCCGGGCAGCAGGTTCGCCATCCCCACCGACGTGATCGTGGGCGCCGCGGCGATCGCGGCCTGAATCCGTACCGCCGCGCCCGTCTGCTCTAGAGCGCTTGCCAGTTCCTCACCCAGTTCGTAGCGCAGCGCATCGACCCAGACATACGCCGTACGCCCTGACGCACCGGCGACGAATCGGTCGTGGATCTCGCCTTGGCGGATCAGCTCGCCCACGTCGAGAGCCTCGTTTGCCAGGGCAGTGACGAATCGGCGCAGCGCGGCATCCAGCCACTGCTCGTATGCGATGCGCGCCGCGGTCAAGACGTCCTCCAGCGCGCCGTAGGCGGCCAACCGGGTGCGCGCGACTTCCAACCTGCGGTGGGCGCGATCCACGCGCCAGCCATCCTCGGCGTACCACGCCAGCATCTGCCTCGACTTCGCCGATGGCGGCGGTTCGGCATCCTCAAGAGCCGTGTGGAGGGCGGCGATGGCGCTCACGGCGCGCCACTTGGTACCCCATCCCGATGCGGAATCCGAGACCCAGGGACTGATGCGTAAGCGACGCTCGGCGATCTCAGCGCTCTCGGTGGCGCGCTGCCGGTCGCGCACCTGCAGGAGCCCGATTGCATGCGCGAGCGCCGCCTCCTCGACCGCCGCCGTACCGGCCGCCGCGTCGAGACCTTGCACCCAGTCGAGGGGGCCGGCTGCCGCGAGTTGGGCGTCAGCGGCCTCCGCCAGTTCCCGATACACCTCGGCTCCCCCGCTTGCGGCTCGGAGTCGGGCGAGCAGTTGGCCGGCCTTGCGCCGCTGCGCTGCCGGCGGAGATTGCCATGTTGCCGCCAAAGCGTCCGGGAGCGATCCCTCAGTCGCCAAGTCGATCTCGCAGAGCACAGCGTGAAGGAAAAGGGCATGCCGGAGCTCGTCACCGGCGCCGCTCACCTCTGCACCGATCGTGTCCTGCGCAAGCTCGCTGACCCTTCCCGAAAGGCCCGCCTCGCCGAGAGAGGCTTCGGCTGATCCGGTGAGCACCGAGACGAGCATGTCGATCGGATCGTTCGAGCCGAGCGCAGCGATGAGACGCGCGTCCACGTCACCGGCGCTCTCCGCGGCTGCCTCGGCCTCGAGGATCGTGCGGGCGTCACGGCCGATTGCCGAAACCCTGGCGGGAGCCAAGTGCCCGCCATGCGCCCACTTCACGAGCGTGGCCAAACGCAGTTTGAACGGAGTACCCGCGTCGCGTACCTCTGCCAGCGGGTCCGGGTCCGCAGCGGCCGGCACGTACACAACCAACGTCGGTGGTCTCTCGCCGGAGACCGCCGCCTCGATCCGCCGCCGCAGCGCGTACCAACTCCCGTCGAACGCCGCGAAGTCCACACCCTCGGGCACCAGCGAAGAGGCAACGTCCGCGTACTCGTCGGCACGATCCTCCCAGATCACCAGCCCATGCCTGCGCACCTTGTCGGCGATCTCCTTCGCGAGCAGCTCGCGCATCCGACTCACGGCACGTCCGCCCGGTTCTCCCCCAAACGGCGCAGACCGAAGCGATCGCTGCTTCGGTTGGGCGCAGCGGTCACACGGTGAGCGAGACGCTGCCCGCCGAACGCACGCCGACGGCGATCGCCGCTCCGAGCGGACGTACTGCTCACAACTCGTCCGCCCAGCGCGCCACGCTGGCCCACGAATGGTTCCCGGCGCGGAGTTCCTCTCGCCTTTTTCGGGCCTCCGGCCAGGCCGGGAAGAGATTCGCGAGCGGTGCCGCACACAGGACGATCCCGTCGTCGAGATCCGGTTCCCAACCGAGAGCGGCGACCCGCTCGGCCTCAGTCCGGAAAGCGCGCAACTCCTCGGCCAGCCGTTGCTCGGACTCCAGAAGCTCCGCCAGCCGCCTCGGCGCCCGACCGCCCGCGCCACCTTGTTGCTCGGTTCGCAACCGGCTGATCTCGCCGCCCGTGGCGTTCAGGCGCGCCGTGGCCGCGGCCTCGACCGCGTAGAGCGTCTCCCGCGTCAGCGACGGGGCGTACACCCACGCGCCCCACGCTCTCGATGGAACATACAGCGGCCAATAGATCGGCGCCTTCCGGCGCGACTTGCTGTAGCGCCGGAGGTGCGCCTTGAAGAAATGCTTGCGGAGGTGATCCCGCAGATTTTGACCACGCAGGTGCTTCATCACATCGCCCAAGAGTTCGTCCGCGTCCTCCACCAGCAGAGCAGCAGCGGCCGCGACGCGTTCCGCCATATCCCACGGATGACCAGGCTGATCAACCAACAGCTGATTCGGCGGCAGGTCGAACTCGTATCCGGTCGGCGTCGAGCGTGCCGGCCGACCCTCGTCGAGGAGCATGCCCGGAGGATGGACCGGGACAGGGCCGAAGGGATCTCCAAGCTCGGGTTCCGGCGCACCGGCGACCCGCAGATCCCACCGCCCGACGGCCACTCCCACCAAGTAGCTCACCACGTCAGTCGCGGCGTCCGAGAGCGCGCCGGTTGGCAGGATTCCTTCCTGCCGGCGGAACGCCTCGATCTGAGCCGGCGAACACTCGAAGCCGTGGGCGATCACCTCGAGTCGGCGATCGGCGAAGTACGTCAGGTTGGCAATCGCCCGCGAGCCGCCCCGTCGCTCGATCAGTTCGTCGATGACCCTGTCGATCGGGTCCTCCAGGACACGCCGCAGGTCACGGTCGTCGAGAGGTGCGTCAGCGTAGGACGCTGGGTGAGGGCCGATCTCGCCGTCCAAGTACAACTCGGCGTTGGCGTCAAGCGCCGCGAGTCGATGGATGCGGCGCTCGAGTTGGTGTGTCAGATCGAGGATGTGAAGATGACGTTCGCCGGAGAGGCCTAACGACTGAGTGACCGCGTCGCCAAATCGGGACCCCGCGAGCAGACTTGACATGACCGGCGGCGCAACGAATAGTCGGCATACTTCGTCGCCGAGGTCTGCTTCGCGCTTGATCTCCGCGACCCGGGACGCTGTGGACGAGACTTCCGAGTCCCCGCCGATCGGACCGATCCACGGGACCTTCTGCACGAGACCAACCTCGTAGCTCCGCGATGCGCCACCACTCGTAACCTCCTCGCCGGCAGCAACCATCGAGTCAATGAACGCCTGCGCGAGGCGAGACGTGAGGAAACCCAAGAGACCATAGGGCTCAACTGAGGGTATGACAGCCGGGCCCTTGTCTGCGGAGATCGCTCCGGCAGGCAACACGCGGGTGCCGAAGCCGCTGTTCGTCCTTCTCGGCCAAGTGAGGCCAGGCCGGAAGTAGTACTGCGCATTCTGGACCCGGGACCTGTCGTAGTCGCGTAGTTCCTCGCCGTCGTTGCCCCAGTTGACTACGAGGTGCACGTCGGCCCAGTAGGGGCTGTACTCGCCTCCCTTGGCGAATGGCACCCAGCGCTTCCCGGCTCGTGTCTCGTCGCGGCTGCGGGCGATGCGTGCGGGGCTGACCTCCCAGAACGCCCGCACGAACCGGAAGTCATCGCCCGTGGCGAGACCCTGCCGGGCATCTCCGGCCCGGCCTTCGACCGGAGGATGGTCTGTGAACAAGCGGCGGATCGCCGGGCTCATCCAGTAGGCGATCGGCGACCCGGGTATGGCGTCCAACTCAACCGGCGCCACGCGGAAAACCCGAGCGTCGTCTTCGCCTCGTCGGTCCGAGGCGATGGCGGCGGCGAGGCCGGCGGGCCGGTCGGTTTCCTTGAGCAGGCGCACGAACGTGGCCCGTCGCGTTGGGTCGGCGTAGCCCGCGCGGTCGGCCACGTCGGCAGGCGGTTCGACGCCGTCGCGGCCGACAACGTAGGCCGCTGCCTCCACCTGCGCCTGCGCCATCACCCCGTATCCGAGGTCGGCGAGCGCCACAAGCCGATTGCCGAGCAGCACATCGCGCCGCCATGCCTCGAAGGTCGACAGGAACATCCCAACTCGGGACGTGATGGCGCCGACGTATCCGCTGCCCGGTCGACACAATTCCAAGCCGCGCCCGACGAAGGCGGCGAGCAGGTCGCAGGTCCTTGACGGCATCCACGGGTAGGCCGCCTTGAGGTAGGGCTTCGTGTCCGGCACGGGTTCGCCAAAGGGTGGGTTCTGGAGGACGGCGTCGTAGCGGCCGAGCAGTGCGGTGACGAAGCGCACGGCATCGCTGGCTTCAGCGGCGAGTAGTCGTTGCGCGGGTGTGGCAGTTGTAGCGTCGGCGACGGCCTCGAGGGCACTGAGGAGTTCGTCTTGGTGGTGCGTGATCTGCTCCGGCGTGACGGCCGCGGCGAGGTGGCCGTGAGCAGTTCCGGCGATGGAGGCGCGAATCGCGTCCTTGATGCGTTCCTCGATCCGCAGCAGTGGCCCGAGCAGGGGCGCATCGTCGAGAGCGTCGGAGAGCGCCCGGACCAAGGTCGCCTGCTGGCGGGGCAGCTTGGTCCGGATGTCGTCGAAGCCGGTGGCGGTGGCGGGGAGGGATCGGGCACAGATGATGTTGGGGCGCGGCAGCGTTCCGTCGGGGCATGAGCGGCGGGCACGGAACAGCAGAGCGGCGGAGGCGACCTGGGTGCAGCGCGGGTCGATGTCGATTCCCCACAGTGAGCCCACGATGCGGGGAGCCGCGTCGGCGGGTGTCTCGCCGGCGTGCCGCCAGGCTCGTTCGAGGAGATCGTAGGCGGCGAGCAGGAAGTGCCCCGATCCGCATGCGGGGTCGAGCACGGCGACCTCGGCGAGTTCGACCGGTTCGCCGTACTCGGTGGGCGGGTCGACGAGCAGCGGCAGGTCGTCGATCAGGGGAGACGACCGGTCGGCGTCCAGGAGGCGCCGACCCAGGCTGTTCTGGACGAGGAAGTCGACGACGTAGCGCGGGGTGAAGAACTGGTTGCGGACGGCGAGTTCGCGGCTGTCGCGGGGCGCCGGGGAGGCGTCACGCATCGCGCTGCGTTCCTCGGAGGTGTTGAAGAATTGGTAGCACCAGCCGAGACAGTCGGGCGCGGCCCAGAGGTCGGCATCCTCGTCGGCGGCGAACAGTCCGACGAGGTCGCGCAGCGCGCCGGGGCTCGGGGTTAGCGCCAGCAGTGGGTTGCGGGGGTCGAACAACGCGGGGACGTCGCCGGCGAGTTCGTCGCCGCACATCGTGAGGTAGGCCCAGTAGGCGTCCGCATCGTCTGCGGCGAGCAGGGGCGCCAGTTCGGCCACGTCGCGGTATCCCTGGGAGCGGTCGCCGTCGGTGAGCGAGGGCGGCAGCAGGCCGAGGTCTTCGGCGATGCGGATGGCGACGAGTCGGTTGAGGTGTGTGAAGGTGCCCTCGCGCAGCAGGCGGGCGACGGCTTGTGGCGGGGAGTTTCCCTCGCTGCGCAGGTGTTCGACGACCGAGACGATCTCTTGGCGGTCGGCGAGGCCGCTGGGGTCGAGCCGTAGGGACGCCTCGTCGGCGAGCGACCCGTCGGCGTCGATGCCGAATCGCCCGGCGGCCTGTGCCGCGAGGTCGGTCTCAAGGAGTGCCCGGGCGTGTCCGACGAGTCGTTCGAGCCGGCCCCGCTGTGCCTCGTCGAGACCGGCGGTCACTGGAAGCGGACCTGCTTGCCGTCCGCGAGTTCGCCGGCCACGACGTCCCGGATGCGGTCGAGGGCAGGTTCGATCTCGTCCTCGGTCGAGATCGGCCCGGGCACGATGTCGCCGGTACTGATCCAGGACACCCGTCCGGCCGTGCGAACGTCCTCGAGTTGTCGCCGAGCCTCGCCGGCCCTGGCGTGGGCGCTGTCGACTCGCGCTTCCAACTCCGACGCTCCGAGTTCTCCCAGCAAGTCCGGCGGAACGAGCCTGTCGAACTGTCCCAACACCTCAGCGAGGGTGCTGGCGTCGAGATCGCTGAATTCAGATCGGATGCGGGAACGAATCTCCTCCAAGACGGCGTTGAGACGGTCCGCGGCGACTTGTGCCGCATCCTCGCGAGCGCGAGCGAGGTGCTCCGCGACGGCGATGGCGGTCGCGGCGTGGGTCGCGAGATCGCTGTCCGAGAGCAGATCCTGAAGTTCGGAATGCTTGTGTCGGACTGCCTCCGGGAATGCATCCGCCGAACGGTTGGCCTCTCTGCGGGCGACGCGTAGACCGTCGGCGTGCTCGGCCAGGACGCCGTCCAAGGTGGTGACGGCCTCCAGGCCCGCGCTCAGGTCGGCCCATGTCGCCAGCGCTGTCGTGAGGACTTCCGCATCACCCTCGATACTCAGGCGCTCGAGAATCTCGCGGGTGCGCGTGACGGGTTCGGGGACCGTGACGCCGATTCCTTCCAGGATCGACGCGACTCGGACGGTCGGCTCCCGGTGCGGGGCGAACGTCCGGCGGACGGTCTCGGCCAGCGCCACCGTGGAGTGGCCGGCCACGTTCGCTCCGAACGCTTCGAGCTTGCGGGCGAGGTCGGTGCGTTGTTCGAGCGGGATGTCGGTGTGCGTCGGGTTGGCGAAGGTCGCGGCCCTGAACGCCGGGATCGTGCCGAACACCCCGTCGAGGCGACGATCATCGGCGTCGGACATGCGCTGACCCTGGTGGATCACTTCGACCATGCCGGCGCGCACGGCGGCGGCGCACAGCGCCTGCACGACCTCGATGGGGGCGCCGAAAGGCGGCCCGGCGAAGTGCGACGCCAGGTAGCCACCGGTGGCCTCGTGGCCATAGGACGCCCGCCTCTGCACCTCGCCGACGAGCGCGGCGAGAGGACCGCGCTGGGTAACGAGCACCCAACCGTCGGGGGTTGCCTCCACCAGGCCGATGCCGTCCTCGCGGAGCCCCCCGGGCAGAGTCCCGAGGTCGCTGGTGCGCAGCACGTGCATCACGTCGTCGCGCCGCAGGTTCGCCGTGAACTCGCCCAACCGCGGGTACATCTCGCCCAGCCGCTCGTCGAGCAGGCGCTGCGCCGTCGGGCGCAGGTCGCCGCCGTCGGCACCCTCGACGCGCCCGCGGAAGATCACCTGCCCCGCCGCGAGGTCGCGTGCGAGCCGTTGGAGCGCCGCCGACTCGTGGCGGGCCTCACGCCCGCGTTCTGTGCCGAGAAGTTCCACCTCGGTGGCGTTCTTGCCGGCGGTGTCGCGCCTGTCGATCATGCTGCGGCTGCGGTGAAGCTCCAACAGCGCATCCCAGGTGTCGCCGGCGAGTTCGTAGACCCAGGTCACGACGTTCTCGCCGGCTTTCTCCCGCGAGTCGGCCCGGAGTTCGGCGCGACGCTCGGCGGTCGCCTCCTCGATGTGCAGCGCCAGATCCCCGGCCACGACGCCCTCGCCCTCGACGGTCACGTCCACCTTGAAGGAGCGGCCGCGGGCCACGGTGAGGCCGCTCAGCGCTTCCTGCAACAGGCGGCGCCGGAGGCGAACCGACGAGCCCTGCGTCAGGTCGATGCCGCGCCTGGTCTGCTCCCAGTCCTTCTCCTCGGGCGACTGCAGCTTGTAGCCGCCGTCGCCCTCGCGCAGCCGGTCGTCGGCGACGAGGCGGGCCAACGCGGACTCCACATCGGCGCGCCGGCTCTCGGCCTCGACGTGAGGATGCAGCAGCACGGCGACGTTCAGAGCTGTCAACGGCAGGGCCCGGACCTCGACGCACAGCGCGACGACCTTCATGACCTGCGCCTCGACACTGGCGGTGCCGTACTGCGCGGCCACTTGGCGGACCTCGGCCTGCCACGACGTGGGGATCAGCTCTTCGAGAAGGCTGTAGGACCGATCCATCGTGACGAGGGTGCCGACCTCGCAGTCGCCCAGGCCGTGTTCGGGGTGGACGACGAGCTGCTGCGCGTGCTTGATGAGCGTGCGATTCGACCCTCCCACCGTTGGGGATGCCCCTCCTTTGGTGCGTCGCACCGACACGGCGTCGATCAGCAACTGGATCTGGTAGGGCAACAGCGGGTGCAGGCGGACCAACTCGTCGAGACCCGGCTCGCCGGACCGGATCGG
>JAPONU010000145.1 GCA_026713745.1 bacterium | reverse complement strand
GAGTCGCCGAGGGTTCTCATCATGTCGGGTGCGGGGCGAGGGTTCTGCGCCGGACGCGACCTCGACGATGCTGAACCGGCCGACGAGGATGCCGAAGCAGTGCTCTCGGAAATCTTCAACCCGCTCTTCGGGGCCATCCGGGGCCTGCCCATGCCGACAATCGCCCAAGTCCACGGCCCGGCACTCGGGGTCGGGCTCGGCTTGGCCATGGCCTGCGACATCGTCTACGCCGCCGCATCCGCGAAGGTCGGCTCGCCCTTCGCCCGCATCGGCGCGGTGCTCGACAGCGGCGGGCATCGCCACCTCGTCGACCGGGTCGGACCGCACCTCGCCCTCGAACTGATCTACACGGGTCGACTCATCTCCGGCGTCGAGGCCGCGGAGATGGGCCTCGTCAACCGGGCGTTCCCCGACGAGGAGTTGGCCACCGCTGTCGACAACGTCGCCGGGCAGATCGCCACGGGCCCGACTGCCGCCTTCGCGCTCTCGAAGCAACTGGTCCAACGCCTCGAAGACGCCGAGATGCCATTCGACGCCCTACTCGCCGCCGAAGCCGCCGCCCAGGGGGCAGCCAGCCGAACCGCCGATTACCGCGAGGGCATCTCAGCGTTCCAACAGAAGCGGCGCCCCGGCTTCACCGGGTCGTGACCGTCTGACGCAAGAGCCGTGCTCAGATGGGGAAGCGCCCGGCAATCTGCTCGGGATAGTCGAGTTTCAGAGCGTCCCCCAGGTGAGGAGCGCTGTTGGCGCAGAGCGCCGGGTAGAGGTCGGCTGCCAGGGTGTAGGCGTCGTTGCCGGGCCAGGGGGTCGGGAGCAACTCTCGGGGTACTGCGGGTGTCCGCAGGGTGATGCGGCGCAGGTCGTGGATCAGCATGGTCCGGATGCAGTACGCCTCCACCGGCGAGAGCGCGTCGCACTTGCCGTCGAACGCCTCGTAGTCCTCAACGAACTCACGGTATTCCTTCCCGCCCTCGTCGAAGGCGAACGTGGTGGAGAAGAAGCCGTTACGGGCGAGGTTGGCGATGTCGCCGAACTCGGCGCGGGCCACCGCGGTCAGGATGTCGGGGAAGGATTCGTCGAGGATGCGGCGGGTCTCGTCCGCGCCGCAGATCGGTGACGCCAGCACGCCGCTGCGGAAGGCGACGAAACCGTGCCAGCCGAGGTGGCGCGTCAGCCTGTTTCGCTCAGCCGGCGAGAGTTGGGATCCGTCGAGGAGCACGAAGGTCCATTCGCCGTCAAGCGGGGGACGGACGTCCCGGTAGATGCGTTCGGCGGCATCGGCGAACTCTCGCTCGGCGAGAGGCGTCAGCAGGTACAGGCTCCGGCGACCGTGGCGCTCGCTGGTGACCCATCCCTCCTCGGCCAGCCTGAACATGGAGACGCGGACCAGGCGCTTGTCGAAGCCGTACGGCTCGGCGAGTTGGAACAACTGAGACAGCCAGACGTTCTTCGTCACAGGCAGGACGGCGTCGCCGAGGATCGTGACCAGCACCGATCGGGCCGAGATATGGGGGGCGGCGCGCCAGGCCCTTACCCGTGGGGGGATGTCGAGGGTCACGGCGTCTCTGAACGCACGACCCTCTGGGCCTTGCCGAGCGACCGCGGCAGCGATCCGGGCTCGCGGACGATCACCTGTGTGGAGACGCCGACGTTGTCCTTGATGTGGCGAGTGAGAACGTCGCAGGTCTCATCGACATCCACGCTGGCTTCCTCCTGCGGCTCGACGTGCACGGTAATCGAGGTGAGGTTGCCGGTCGTTGCGAGTTCGATCTGGAAGTGCGGGCTCAATCCGTCGACCTTCATGACCTCCGCCTCGATCTGGGAGGGGAAGACGTTGACGCCCCGGACGATAAGCATGTCATCGGAGCGGCCGGTGATCCGTTCGATCCGCCGCATCGGCCGCGCGGTGCCCGGTAGCAATCGGGTCAGGTCCCGAGTGCGGTACCGGATCACCGGGAGGGCTTCCCTGGTGATGGTGGTGAGCACGAGTTCGCCGAATTCCCCGTCGGGGAGCGCCACCCCTGAGTTGGGGTCGATGATCTCGGGGAAGAACTGGTCCTCCCAGAGCGTCGGCCCGTCCTTGGTCTCGATGCACTCCTGGGCAACTCCGGGGCCGATGACCTCGGACAGGCCGTAGACGTCGAGAGCGTCGATCCCGAGACGGGTCTCGAGTTCGTCTCGGAGTGCGTCGGTCCAGGGCTCGGCTCCGAAGATGCCGATCTCGAGCGAACAGCTCGCTGGATCCATGCCTTGCCGCTCCATCTCGTCGATCAAGTTCAGGCAATACGAGGGAGTGACCAGGATTATCCGCGGCCGGAAGTCTCGGATCAGGGAGACCTGTCTCTCGGTCTGACCGCCGGACATGGGCACGACCGTGCATCCGAGCAACTCGGCGCCGTAGTGAGCTCCAAGGCCGCCAGTGAAGAGCCCGTAGCCATAGGCGACGTGGGCCATATCACCCGGTCGGCCGCCCGCAGCGTAGATGGATCGAGCCATCACCCGCGACCACGTGGCGATGTCCATCTTGGTGTAGCCCACGACCGTCGGTTGCCCGGTCGTGCCGGACGAGGCGTGCAGCCGGACGATCTTGGAGAGCGGAACCGCAAACATGCCGAAGGGGTAGTTCCGTCGCAAGTCGTCTTTGGTCAGCAACGGGAAGCGGGCCAGATCCTCGAAGCTCTTGAGATCGCTCGGGTGCACACCGCTGGCAGCGAACGCCTCCCGATAATGCGACACGTTGCTGTACCCGCGGTGGAGTGTCCTGCGCAGGCGACCGAGTTGCAGTGACCTCAGTCGATCGACCGAGACAGACTCGATGGAGTCGATGGTCATTTCCGGAGGGACTCGTTCATGCGCCGACGCTTCTCGTCGGACTCGAATAGCAGCGCCTGGGCGACCAAGTCGAAGCCGGTCGTGGCCGGGCGGTGCTGGCGGAGCGACAGCTTGGTGAGTTCGAGTGCGCGCCAGGAGCGCCGGCCAATCTCGTGTGCCAGGCCGATCGCCGCCGCCAGGAGGTCGGACTCGTCGGCGAGGCGGTCCACGAGCCCGGCGCGATGAGCCTCCGGACCGTTCAGGCTCTCACCCGTGTACAGGAGGCGTCGCGCGAGGCCGAGTCCCACGAGTTGCGCCAGCCGCCAGTTGGCGCCGGCGCCCGCCAGGATCCCGAGATCGAGTTCGGGTTGGGAGAAGGTGGATCTCGCCGTGGCGATCCGGAGGTCGCACGCCATGGCCAATTCGCAGCCGCCGCCGATGGCGTAGCCGTCGATGGCTGCGATGGTCGGCCAACGGTGCGCCTCGACCCGGTCGAACAGCCCGGCGTTGATCGACAGCAGCGCGTCGTCCGCTGTGCGGTCACGGAGTTCGCCGATGTCGGCTCCGGAGACGAACATGCCCGGAGTCGTCGAGTGGAGGATCAGGATCGTGGGCTTGTGGGCGTGTGCGGCGAGCACCCGGTCCAATTCCTCGACGGTGGCGAGCCCGAGTGCGTTGCGGCGGGATGGTTCGTCGAACCCGACCGTCACGACGTGATCGTCGGCGCGTTCGACCTTCAGGCGCTCGGAGTGTGCTCCTACCATGTTGCCGCCGGGTCGAAGTCGAGGACTTCGCGCATGCGCGACATCAGCGGGTCGAAGTCGGCCGAACGCGCCAATCGGGATTCGGTGCCGGGCTCGCCGGTAGATAGATCGACACTGACGCCGAATCTGGCCCTGATGGCGGCTTCGAGTTCTGGCGCGAAGTCGCAGATCCGCCCGGTAGCGACACCTGCGGCCACGGCTTCGGCCTCACCCGGTATCGGAGCGATCAGATCCAAGATCCGCGGTTCGAGCCGGCACAGCGCCGCCAGGATGCGCCGTCGTGCGGCGGTGTCCTGCAGCAGCACGTCCAGCAGCGCGTCGGCGTGCAGGCGGTGGAAGGACTCCTCACGCGCCGCGTGTACGGCAAGCTCGGCGAGGCCATCGACGGAGGATCCTTCGATGAGTCCCCAGCGGGCCTGCTCGACGGTGTCGTACAGCCAATGGCGGACCAGCGCGGTTGCCCAGTCGTCGGTGCGGTACTCGACCAGCAGGCACGAGCGGTAATCGGCGGCGTTCCGCCGGTATGCGAGGGCGTCGATGGTGGCGTCGTCGGGGAGGACGCCGTCGGCGTCGAGGACGATCTCGTAGAGCATCGCGGCGTGGCCCAGTTCGTCCTGGCCGATGCTCGAGAACGCCAGGTCCTCCTCCAGGAAGGGTGCGACACCGATCCACTCGGTGTGCTGCTGGCCGATCAGGTGCTCGTCGTCGGCGAAGGCCAGCAGGTACGAGCGCGTGCCGGTGCCGAGTGTCACGTCTGCGCCGCCCGCGCTGCTTTCCGGCGAGCGGCCACCGCCGCGCCGTCGTGGTGCCGGTGGGGCTTGTCCGCATTCGGCAGGACGAACTCTTCGCCCGGGTCGATGACGTTGGTGCGCCGCACGATCCAGAGCCGGTCGCCCTCCGCTCGGCGGGCGTAGCTCTCCCTCGCCAGCACGGCCGCAAGTTCATCGGTGGCCGCCTCGAGGGCCCCGACGTGGCGGAACTCGTCGCGGCCATCCTTCTTCAGGAACACCTCGAAGGTCGCCATCTCAGCCCCTCAGCCCCTCAGCACCTCGACCGGTTCCCGGCAGCGACTGCAGGTATGGATCGCTCGGCAGCGGCTGGGCCCGAAGGCGGATCGGGGAGCGGTTGGTTCGCCACAGCGCGGGCACGGTGGAAGCTTCTGGTCGAGCTGTACGGCCACGGAGAAGTCGTCGGCCAAGACTCGTCGGGCGCGGTGGGTGACGCGATCGGTGGACCACGACGGCGTCCTCAGCCAGATGACGTTCACGTCGTTGATTCCGTCGATGCGGGCGACTGCGTCGCGAACCGCCTCGGCTATCACCGCCAGCGCAGGGCAGCCGGAAAACGTCGGGACGAGACCGATTGTCACCCCGGCGGGCTGCGCGTGTATGGATTCCAGTAGCCCCAGATCGACGATGGACAATCCCGGGTACTCGGGGTCGTCGACAGCGCTGATCGCCTCGCGGATCTCCTC
>JAPONU010000144.1 GCA_026713745.1 bacterium | reverse complement strand
TTGTCGGTGTCGGCGACGTTGACGGTTCCCACGACGTGTCCCTGGCGCAGGACCGTGCACCGGTCGGCGATCCCCATCAGCTCGTCAAGCTTGTGGGTGATGAGGATGATCGAATGGCCCTGGCCGGCGAGGTTCCGGAGTATCCGGACGAGGTGCTCCCACTCCAGGGGCGTGAGCACGGACGTTGGCTCGTCGAGGATGAGGATCTCGGCGCCGCCGTACAGCAGCTTGATGATCTCGACGCGCTGACGGGCGCCCACCGAGAGATCCTCCACGAGGGCGTCGGGATCGACGTCGAGATGGTAGGCCGCGGACATCTCGCGCACGCGGGCGCTGATGCCGCCGATGTTGGCGAAGATGCCCCTCGAGCCGATGCTGCTCAGCGCCAGGTTCTCGGCGACGGTGAGGGTCGGCGCGAGGGCGAAGTGCTGGTACACCATGCCGATCCCGAGGTCCCGGGCATCGGCCGGCTTGCGGATGCGAGCCGGCCGCCCGTCGACCTCTATCGAACCCTCGTCGGGGTCGAGCATCCCGCTGACGATGCTCATCAGCGTGGACTTGCCGGCGCCGTTTTCCCCGAGGATCGCCAGGATCTCGCCGCGACGCACGTCGAGCGAGATCCCGGCGTTCGCCGTGACCCCAGGGAAATGCTTTGTGATTCCGGTCAGTCTGAGCCGGATCCTGTCGGTGTTAGCCGAGGTCACCTCGCGGTGACTTCAGAGGGCAGCTGCAGGGAGCCGTCCTTGATGGCCGCGACCGTGTCGGTGGCCAGCGAGACCAACTCTGCGTCCTGGTAGCCGGAGCAGAGGTTGAAGAACTGGATGGACTCGTCCTCGAGGCCGTACGCCTGGGTGCGCGGCGGCAGCGTGCCGTTGGCGAAGTCGGCGATGGCCGCCGTCGTCATCGCGGGGATGTCGGACACGTTGTTGCCGACGATGTTGTCGCCGCGATCGCAGCGGTCGACCACCGGGCTGAACAGCAGCACCTCGCCGGCCGCCTCGTCCGCAGCCTGCTGGAGGCCGACGAAGCCGGCGTCCACGAAGCCGTAGAGCACGTCGACGCCGGAGGCGATCTGTGCGGTGGCTGCCTGCTGGGTGCCGGGCACGTCGGAGTAGCTGGAGACCACGGTCTCGACGACCTCGATGTCGGGGTTGACCGACTGGGCGCCCTGGGTGTAGCCGGCGAGGGCGGTGCGCTCGATCGGGAACGTCGGGCCGGTGATGTAGCCGATCTTCCCGGACTTCGAGAGTGTTCCGGCGATGACGCCCATCGGGTAGGTGGCCCAGCCGTAGACCGTGACGTAGCCGTAGACGTTGTCGGGCACGTCGCCCTGTCCGAAGAATCCCGATGTGATGATGTAGGTGGTGTCGGGGTTCTCCTCGGCGATCGGCAGGAGTGCTCCGAAGACGGTGATGTCGGCGACCACGAGATCGTGCTGCTCGGTGAGGTTGCGGATTGCGTCGCCCGCGGCGGTCTCGTCGCCGAGATTGTCGACGATCGACGGGTTGCCGCCGTAGGCGACGACACCCTCGTAGACGCTCTGGAAGTACGCCTGGTCGTTGCGCGGTCCTCCGAGCGCCAATCCGAACGAGACGCCCTCGTCGGCGGGTGGCTCCGGGGGCGGGGGTGCCGGCGCTTCGGTCGGAGCAGGCGTCGGAGGTGGCGCGGGCGCCGCATCCTCTTCGTCATCCCCGCAGGCCGCGGCGACCAGTGCGAGGATGCCAAGAAGTGCGATCAGTATTTTAGCAGTCTTCCTATGTTGTTTCATGTTAGTTCCTTTTCCTTTGCAGCCAAGTAGGCCTGTCCCCTCGGAGGTCGGCGGCAGTCTAGGGCGAACGGTTTCGGGGGATCAAACGGTGACGGAGATCCTTCGCTGGGCCGGTTGCGGGTCCGATGGATAAGCGATAGGCGCCGCTCAGATTCCACCCTGCGGCATCCCGTGACCCGGCTACAGGGCTGCGGCGGCTCGGAGGTGGTCGGTGAGTTCGGCGAGGGAGGTGCGGGCGTTGAGGCCGCTGGTGGAGGGCATCACGTAGGCGGGGCGCCCGCCGATGCGGCGGGCCTGGGGACCGGGGGAGGCCCGGCGGTCCACGGCGGCCCGCCAGCCGGCAAGACCCACGAAGCACACCGCCGCGGGCTCCAGCCGCTGGGCCAGGCGCTCCAGGCGGGCGAGCCCCTCGGTGTACTCGGCTGCGGTGAGTTCGGCGGCCTGGCGAGTCGGGCGCTTCACGAGGTCGGTCATGCCGATGCCGTGGGTTACGAGGGCGTGGCGGGGGTCACGGTCCCGGCTCACCAGGCCGGTGCCAAGCGCGGCCCGCCAGAACCGGTTGGAGCCCCGGGCGAAGCCCACCCCCACCTCGGCGGCGTAGATGCTGGGATTCAGCCCGCAGACCAGCAGGCGCATGTCCGGCCCCACGGTGTCGGCGAGGGTGTGCAGCCGGGTGGCCGCCACCAGCAGGACCCTGTTGCGCTGCTCGATGCTCTCGACGCCGAAGGCCGCACCCACCAGCACATCGCGCAGCCAAGACTCCGGCCAGCGGGAGAACCGGCGTCCCGGGAAGTCGTCGTCGGCCCGCTCGTCCCACTCGGCGTCGCCGGCGAACAGGTGAAGTTCGACGGCGGCGCCCGGCACCAGAACGCGGTGCAGGTCGGCCAGTGCCAGGGGTATCTCGGAGCGGGCCAGATGGATGTACGAGCGCGAGGCCCAGGCGCCTCGCAGGCAGCGGTCCCGCAGCGGGAGGGCCCGCAGGTCCCCGGCCACCCGCAGCGGGGTGGTGCCCCCGGCCGTTGCGCTGACCTCGGCCAGCATCGCCCGGCTGGCGTCCAGTGCCAGCGTTGGCTGCGGCAGTCCGGCCACGTGCCATCCCGGCCCGCAACCCAGGTCAGCGACGGGCCTGTTGCTCGCGGGCGTGTCGCTCCCGGGGCTGTCGCTCGCCGGGTCAGCGCTGCCGGTGTGGTCGTTGCGCGGCCCTTCGACTATCCGGGCGGCGAAGCGCTCCAGCCGGTCGCCGTACTGGCGTGAGCGCCGTTCCATCCATTCCTGCGCGCAGGATTCATAGATTGCAACACTCGGTTCTTCACCCATGTCTCACCCCCGTCCGATACTGTGGCACTACAAACGGATAGCCGGAGAACCGGAGAATCGCCGGCCTGTGGCGGGAGATGCCCAGGACGACGATCCGATTGTCGCCGGTGCGAGAGGAAAGGATCGGACCATGCCCGAAGCCACTGCCACCGCCACCGCGACCGACGAGTGCACCAACACCGCCCAGGCTCTCGCCCTCATCGACGGCAAGCTGGGTGAGATCGGCATGCGCGAGCTGGTATCGCGCACCGAATTCACGAACCTCCTGCTCGACCTTCGCCTGCTCCTGTCGGAGAGCGAGGCGGTTTCGGTCAACTGACGGTCCCACCGGCGGAACCCGAGAGGACCTGGAGTCAGGCGCACGTCCGAGTCTGCCACCTCGCAAGGTAGGGGGTCGCCGGCGAGGGAACCGTGTAGAGATAACTGAAGGGGGGAATCGGTGACGGCGCGGTTGATCGGCGAGCGCATCCGGCGATCCGAGGATCGGCGCATTCTGGCTGGTCGCGGCACGTTCATTGACAACATCGAGCCGCCCGGTTGCCTGTACGTGGCCATGGTCCGCTCGACTTGCGCCAATGGCCGCATCCTCGGAATCGAGACCGCTTCCGCGGTGGCGCAGCCCGACGTCATCGCCGTCTACACCGCTGCTGACCTGGGTGAGCTCGGCCGGCAGGCGCTGCCACTGCTGATCCCCAATCCCAATCTGACCGAGCCGCGAACGCAGTTCCCGTTGGCCGCGGAGTACGTGCACTTCGTGGGTGAGGCGGTGGCAATGATCGTCGCCACGAGCCGGTACGCGGCGGAGGATGCCGCCGAGATGGTGGAGGTGAGCTACGAACCGCGGCCTGCGGTGGTGGGTCCGCTGGTCGCCTTCGAGGGAAACGACCTTGTGCATGCCGACATGGCCGGCAACGAGGCAGCACACTTCGTCCAGGAGCACGGGGACGTGGAGGCCGCCTTGGCGGCCGCGCCCCGCACCCTCGTGCAGCGGTTCTGGGTCGAGCGCAGCGCGGCGACACCGATGGAGACCCGCGGCGTCGTGGCGATTCCCGACGAATTCGGCCATCTGCTGGTCTACGACACCTCCCAGGCTCCCAGCACGATCAAAGCGGGGCTGTCCACGTACCTGAATCTGGCCGAGCACGAGGTGGACGTCGTCGCTCCCGATGTGGGCGGCGGGTTCGGCGTGAAGCTGCCCGTGTTCTATCCCGAGGAGATCCTGGTTCCCTGGGCGGCCAGGCGGCTCGGCGCCCCGGTCAAGTTCATTGAGGGCCGCCTTGAGCACTTCGTCGCCTCCAACCACGAGCGAGCCCAGTGGCACGAGGTGCGGGTCGGCTTCGACACCGTCGGGCGCATCCTCGGCCTGCACGACGAATTCATTCACGACGCCGGCGCCTATTGCCCCTACGGGATCATCATCCCGATCGTGACCGCCTCGCGCCTTCCGGGCCCGTACAAACTCCCCAACTACGGCAGTGAGATGCACGTGGTGTACACCAACACGGTGCCGGTCACACCGTACCGCGGGGCCGGTATGCCGCAGGGAGGGTTCGTGATGGAGCGGGTGATCGATCTGATCGCCCGGGACCTGGGAATCGACCGGGCCGAGGTCCGCCGGCGGAACTTCATCCAGCCCGACGAGTTCCCCTACGTCGTCGGGTTGATGGACGAGGACGGCTTGACGACCACCTACGACAGCGGCGACTATCCCGCGGGACTCGACAAGTTGCTGGAGGCGATCGGCTACGAGGGATTCGCCGCCGAGCAGGCCGCGGCGCGTGCCGAGGGACGACGGATCGGCATCGGCTTGGGGTGCTATGTGGAGGGCACCGGCAGCGGGCCCTACGAGGGAGCCCGTGTCCACGTCGAACCCACGGGCAAGGTCTTTGTCACCACGGGCATCTCCACCCAGGGCCAGGCGCACGCCACGATCCTCGCCCAAGTGGCGGCGGAGGTCCTGCAGGTTCCCTTCGACGATGTCGTCGTGCGCACCGGGGACACGCGCCAGTTCAAGTGGGCCACGGGAACCTTCGCCAGCCGCATTGGCGTCGTGGCCTCCAACGCGGTCGCTCAGGCGGCGCAGCAGGTCCGGGACAAGGCCGCCGGGATCGCCGCACGCATTCTCGAGGCGAACGAGGCCGACATCGTCTTCGAGGACGGCCACGTCTCGGTGCAGGGCTCGCCGGACGTGCGCGTGCCGCTGCGGCAGATCGCCGTCCTCGCCAACCCGCTGCGGTACGCCTTCAGCAAGGAGGCCCTGGCTGCCACGCAGTTCATCGGCGATGGTGGCGAGGAGGCGCCTCCCGTCTCGGAGGTCTCCCCCGGCCTGGAAGCCACCGCCTACAACAGCCCGAAGCACGCCACATTCGCCAGTGGCGCACACGCCGCCGTCGTGGAGGTTGATGTCGAGACCGGTGTGGTCGAACTGTTGCGCTACGTCGCCGTCCACGATTGCGGCAGGATGATCAATCCTGCGATCGTGGAAGGGCAGGTGCACGGCGCGATCGTCCAGGGCATCGGTGGCACCCTCTACGAGAGGATGCACTACGACAGCGACGGGCAGCTTCGAAATGCCGGGTTCGCCGAGTTCCTGATCCCGTCGGCTGCCGAGGTGCCGAGCCTGCAGATGGAGCACCTCGAGACCCTCTCCCCGCTCAACCCACTCGGTGTCAAAGGAGTGGGCGAGGCGGGCTGCATCGTCGTCGCGGCGACCATCGTCGGCGCCGTGTCCGATGCCACCGGCGTCGAGATCACCGAGACACCGCTCAGCCCCGAGCGGCTCCTGGGGTTGATCGGGGAGGCGAGAGGGTCGGCCGGTTCATGAGTCGGCGCCGGTGACCGTGACCGCAGCCGGGGCCGCGCTCGAGGCTCTGGACTCGGTACGTGTGATGGCGATCGGCGTCCGCCCGGCGCGGGAGGTGACCGGCTCAGTCGGCGTGCGCCGGTACCTGCACGCCGGACCGCCACTGGGCGCGGCCCGCATGATCGGTCCCCTCCGGGGTGCGCTGATCGGAGCGCTGATGCTGGAGGGAGAGGCGGAGTCCCCCGAGACCGCGGCCAGGATTCTCGACGGGGGCGGCCTGGATCTGGCGTCCTGCCACGACAACGGCGGTGTCGGTGCCCTGGCGGGGGTCGTCACCCCGTCAATGCCGGTCGTCGTCATGGAGACCGACCGCGGCTCCCAAGCGTTCTCGCCTCTCAACGAGGGGCTCGGCCGAGCGCTGCGGTTCGGCTCATACGACCCCGAGACCCTGGAGCGGCTCCGCTGGATGGTGGCGATCGCCGGCCCAGTGCTGGACGCTGCAATCAGCCAGGTCGGCGGTCTGGACATGGTGGACCTCTGGGCGGAGGGGCTCCGGCGCGGCGACGAGTGCCACAACCGCAACGTGGCGTCCAGCGCCGCGGTGCTGGGTCACCTGGCCCCGGCGATCGTGGCCGCCGCCGACCGCCGGGATGCGGTCGACGTCCTGTCGTACATAGCGGCCAACCCACACTTCTTCCTGGCACTCAGCATCGCCGCGGCGAAAGCCCTGAGCGACGCCGTCCACCGGACCGACGACCCGGGGGTCGTGACGGCGATGTCGTCCAACGGCGCGAGTCTCGGCATCAGGGTCAGCGGCGCGGGCGACCGCTGGTTCCTGACCGACTCCCCGACCGGCGAGCCCAAGCTCTTCGAGGGCTACACGCCCGCCGACGCCTCGCCGGTGCTCGGCGACTCGTTCATCGCCGAGACTGTCGGCCTTGGCGCGTTCGCCCTCTCGGCCGCGCCGGCCATCGTCTCCTTCGTCGGGGGCGATCCGCTGACGTCCTCGGAGACCGTCGAGGAGTTGCGAGGCATCTGCCGGGGCTCCAGCTCGCGGTTCCTCGTCCCCTCCGAGGGCTTCCGCGGCACACCTATCGGTATCGATGTGCACAAGGTGGCCACCACCGGCATCGCCCCTCTCGCCAACGCCGGCCTGGCGCACCGCGAGCCCGGGCGGGGCCAGGTCGGCGCCTGCCTGCTTCGCCTGCCCTTGCAGCCCTTCGCCGAGGCGGCCGCCTTCCTCGCCGCGTAGCATCCCCCGCGGTGGACGCTCACTACACGCGGGTCGTCGACGGTCGTGTGGTGCCGGTGCCCGGGGAGTGGGTGATCGACGGGCTGCATTCCTCGGTGGCCTTTTCCGCCCGGCACCTGCTGACAGCCATGCGTGGGCGCTTCCGGGAGGTTTCCGGGACGGTCACGATCGACGAGGATCCGGAACACTCGCGAGTGGAGGTACGGATCGCCGCGGCGAGCATCGACACGGTGCACCCGAAAGCGGACGAGCATCTCCGTGGCCCGCTCTTCCTGGACGTCGAGCGCTATCCCGTGCTCACGTTCAGCGGCAGCGGCGCGCGCCCCGATGGTGCGGAACTCTGGAACGTCGCCGGTGATCTGACGGTGCGGGACGTGACCTTGCCCCTGGTGTTGTCGACCCGGTTCCTGGGTGCTGTGCGCCATCCGCACCTGCCGGTGGCGAAGATGTCCTTCGAGGCCAGGGCCGGTCTCCGGCGCGATGCGTTCGGCGTGGCCGGCTACATGGACACCCACGCCCCCGGCGTGCCCGAGGTCGTACTGGTCGGCCGGGAGGTGGAGATCCGTCTCGACGTGGAAGCGGATCTCCGTCTCCCCGAGTAGCAATGACTAGGGGACAGGTCAGCGGCGGCGACAACCCCCTCGGCGACGCGGCCTACTTTCTGGGCGGCGGCCTGCCGGTCGAGTTGCGTCGCAACATCGAGCGGCAGGGTTAGGTGCACTCGCCGCCAGGTGGCGGTCCTTTGTGCGCGGTTGCCGGAGGCTCAGTCGGGGTTGCGGTGCTTGCCGCGCAGTGACTCGGCAACGCCGGCGACGTCATAGTCGCCGAAGCCGGCCGCCGAGGCAGCTTGGAGAGCGCCGTGGTTGCTGGCGATCTGCGGTAGGTCCAATCCCACCTCGGCGGCCAGATCCAGCGCCAGGCGGAGGTCCTTGATCGCCAGGTCCAGGCGGAAGATGGCGGGCTGGGCGCCGGGGCGTTCGTACCAGTCGCGGCGGTACTGGAAGAACGGTGAGCCCAGCGGGCTCGAGGCGAACACGTCGTAGGCCACCAGGCGGTCGATCCCGGCCCCTTCGGCAAGCACGAGACCCTCGGCGACGCTGTTCACGAGGCCGTGCACCAGTGTGTTGAGGGCCAGCTTCATCGCCGCACCCGATCCCTGGCCGCCGACGTGGGCGATCCTGCCGCTGAAGGGTTCGAGCGCCGGCCGGGCCACCTCGAGGGCGGCCGCGTCGCCTCCGGCGATCATGAGGAGCACACCGGCTTCGGCCGTCGAGACGCTGCCGCCGGCCGGCGCGTCCACGAGTGCGGCGCCCGCGGATTCCATCACGTCGGCGATGTGGCGGACGCACCCGGGGCTGATGGTGCTCATCTCCACTCCGACGGCTCCCGGTGCGATGCCGGCGGCGACGCCATCGGGCCCCGTGAACACCTCCGTGGCGGCTGCATCGTCGGACACGATGCTCAGAACCGCATCGCTGCCCGCTGCCACCTCCGCCGGTGTCTCGCAGATCTGCACGTCGGCCCCGCCGCCCGCGGCAGCAACGTGCTCGACGAACGCCTCCGCCTTGCTGCGGGTCCGGTTGTGGACGCGCAGCGGCAGTCCCGCGGCTGCGACATGAGCGGCCATCGGCCATCCCATGTTCCCGAGACCGATGAATCCGACGCGCGGGGCGCTCGAATCGCCCGCTCCGGCACCCGAATGGTCACTCCTGCCGTCAGCCATGACGTCCCCCCAGGTCGTGGTCCCTCCTGGCGACACCCTAATGCTGATCATTCAGGAGGGTGGTTGTGTGTCGATTCTCGGGCTGACTGTGGGCGTCTTGGGGTGTCGGGCTGTTGCTGTGGGTTCTGAGCGCCGGTGGGGGTGCGGGCCGCGGTCTGTTCGGTGTTGTGCTCGGCGGGCGCTTGAGGGCGTGAGGGCCGGGGTCGCCGGGGGCGGCCTGGGCTGGTGGGGACCCGGTTCGGGCTCGGAGGCGCTGGGCGATGGCGAGGAGCGCTCGGGCGTCGGGATGGCGTAACAGGACTCGCCGTCCGGTCCGGCACGATGGCAGGAAGGTGCCGCAACTGCCGGCGGAGCCGTTTGAGCGACTCAGGTCAGGAGATCCAGGGCCACGGCCGTGTAGATCTGTGCCGTGAGCGCCACGGCCTCGAGGCTCACCGACTCGTCGATCGTGTGCCACATCTCCTGCTCGCCCGCCCCCAGCATGACCGCGGGAATGCCGCGGCTCGAGAACAGCCCGGCGTCGATGCAGCCGTGGGAGTAGGTGAGCGGCGGGTCCGGATGCTCGGCGGCCGCGAACGCGCCTCGCAGCACCTCCACGAACGGCGAGTCGGGGGGTACGTCGGACGGGTACATCAGCGGTCCGGGTTCGAGTTCGATGTCCCAGCCTTCGATCCCCTCCAACGCCTCGCGGATATCCGCCAAGGCCTCTTCGGGATCATCCCCGGGCAGCAGCCGCCGGTCGATGGTGATCTCCACGCAGTCCTGCACGGTGTGCGTGGCGTTGGGGCTGCTGTGGATCGCCGTCGGGGTCAGCGTCGGCCGTCCCAGATGCGGATGGTCGCCGGCGAGTGCGATCCCGTCCAGGCAGGCCAGCACGAGCCGGGCGCCGTCGATGGCGTTCTTCGTCCGCCAGGGCATGGAACTGTGCCCGGCCAGTCCGGCCACCCGGATCATGGCGTCGACGCGCCCCTTGTTGGCGACGCAGATGGCGTTGTCGGTGCCGATCCCGACGATGCAGGCCGCAGGCGGGACTCGTCCCCCGTGGCCGGCCAGGAAGCTGCGGGCCGTGTCGTGGCGCCCGGTCTCACCCGCCGGCGAGACGCAGAGCACCAGCGGCCCGGCGAGGTCCGCGGCCTGCCCGGCAACGGCGCCCGCAGCTAGCACGGCGGCCGCCAGCGCCCCCATCTGCTCGCTGGCGCCACGCCCGCGCAGCCGCGTGACACCGTCTGCGTCAACGATCCGGCTCGCCACGAACGGATCGACCATGCGGCCCGCGGGATGCGTCATGGCGTAGCAGAACAGCACCAGCCCCGGCGCATCACCACCGCCGATCTCACAGATCACATTGCCGGCTTCGTCGGTGACGGTGTCCAGGCCCAGTTCCCCGAGCCGGCCGGCGACGACCGTCTGCAGGAACGCCCTGATCTGCGGGTCGTCCTCGAAGAGGTCCGTCTGCTCCGACGGCGTCTCCAGCAGCGGCCGCAACACCCGCTCGACGCTGCCGATGTCATATCCGGGGATGCTGGTCATCGTGAGTCCTCCCCCAGCCGAAAGTCCGCATAGACCGTACGAGCCACAACGCAAGGGTGGGGCGCCGGGGGCCGGCCGGCGGAGCGATTTCGCCGGACGCTCGCGACGACGGCCACCGGCGCCCCACCCGGACGGCCGCGGACTAGTGGCGCAGGCCCATCTTCTTGAGCCGGGGGAAGATCTCCTCCTCCATCTGCTGCAGGCCCAGGAACGGGTCGAAGAACGAGATCAGCGCGCTCTCGATGCCCGCCTCGTACAGCTCCCGCAGCATCTCGGCCACCGTGTCGTAGCTGCCCACGAACTGGTGGGCGCCGATGCCCAGACCCATGCGCATGAAGAGGTCCCGGCCGATGCCGCCGTAGGGATCGGCGCTC